>JALVEU010000262.1 GCA_027030565.1 Gammaproteobacteria bacterium
GCGCCCGACACCGCAAGACGCCCGGCGGACGCCGGAGACCCGGGCGGGGATTAAGCCAGGCACGGGGCACGATCTCGACGTCGCCAAGCTCGATCAGCTGGCCAGCATCGGCGGCGACCCGAGTTTCATGCGGGAACTCATCACTGGATTCGTCCAGGATGCCCGCGCCGTTCTGGAGACCCTGAGCAGGTACATCGCAGCGCGCGAATACGGTCAGATGCGCAATACCGTACACGCGCTGAAAGGGAGCGCCGCCGAGCTGGGTGCCACATTGGTGGTGCAGGCCTGCCGGGAGCTGGAGGCACTGAAGCCCTTCGACATGGGCACGGAACGCCCTCGGGTCCAGTACGACCGTATCTTGGAGGCCTTCGAACGCAGCGTTACGCTGCTGAACCAGTATCTGGAACAGCGCGAACAGTCCACCGGCACCGAGCGGCCGGACCCTTGATCCGGAACGTGGACTCCGGTCGTTTCTCGCCCCGGG
The DNA here is from genome assembly GCA_027030565.1 of Gammaproteobacteria bacterium. Taxonomy (GTDB): domain Bacteria; phylum Pseudomonadota; class Gammaproteobacteria; order JAJDOJ01; family JAJDOJ01; genus JALVEU01. The sequence continues at coordinate 485 of JALVEU010000262.1, forward strand.
CGGTTATCGGGCCACTTGGCGCTGACGCTCTCCCGTGACTTTTTGCCTGCGGTTCAGGCGATCGATCATGCGCAGATCCCGGTCGCTCAGCGAAAGGGCCGCATCCAGCCAGACGTCCACCATGGCATCCAGCTGTTCCCGGGTCACCGGATGGAGCCTGTCCTGCATGCGCCGCAGCGCCCGCGTGGCCACGCCCATACGGCGCTGACGGCGAATGAAGTCGTACACCGCCAGTTCACCCTCGCCTGGCTCTGCGAGTACATGAACCAGGCCCATTTCATGCAGTGCCTCAGCGGTGTAACTCTCACCGCTCATGATCATCCGCTCGGCCATGGCCGGGCCCACCTTGCGCGTGAGGATGGGCAGTGCACCCAGCCCGGGCGGAAGATTGAACAACGTCTCGGGCATGCCCATCCGCACCCCCCGTTCGGCAACCACCACATCGTGTGAGAACACGACCTGGCAGGCGCCACCAAGGGCATCCCCCTGAACCAAGGCAATGGTCGTCAAGTCCCGACCAAAACGGGACAGATTGTAGTGCAGCGCGTCGTTGCACAGGCCTGCATACCGCCGAAGGCCTTCGCGGTCGCCGGCCTGTACAAGGCGGATGAACAGTTCCAGATCGCCTCCATAGTTGTAAACGCCCGGCACGGCGGAGGCCACGACATGATATCGGATCGGCTGTGATGCATCGGGGCCCTGGCGGGTCCGCAGCCTTTCGAACCAGCTGTTCATCTCCATCAACAGTCCCGGGGTCAGGCAGGCGCGCTCCCGAGGTGCCATGTAGCACCAGACCAGCTCGTGCTTGGGCTCGAAATGAAGCTTCAGCTCACCGTAGAGGGCGGGTTCATCCGTTACCAGGGAAAGGGTGGTCTTCGTATACGTATCCATGGCGCTGCACCTCAACATTGAAAATGAAAATGGCCGATCAGTAGGAGCAAGGAGGTCCGCGCTCCAGTGCGCCGGACCTTGTAGCTCAAGCTAGACGCTCGCTCGGCCTTCGGCAACCTCCCAAACGCAGTCTGTCGACTGAGCCTCAGGAGAGCAGCGCCCCTCGCTCGATGCCGAGGCAGGCTATGGTCGCAGGAGGGCAACCCCGGGACGATATCGGGGGTTCACAAGAAACACCAAGCAATACAAACAGTTACTAGCATTCCGGGGGACTGCGGAAGGAGATCCCGGATGCATCACCGGCTTCGAAACGGACGCAATAGAGTGGGTTGTACTCCGGTGTCGGCAAAAGCCGGAATCCGACGGAATCGGCAATATTCCCGATCAATCCCCATAGACCGTCGAGGGCATCCAGGTCGCCAGGCCGGGCCAGAGGGCCAGTAACCCCAGCAGGATCAGCTGGATGACGATGAACGGGACCACACCACGGTAGATGGCCTGGGTGGGCACTTCGGCTGGTGCCACCCCTCGCAGATAGAACAGGGCGAACCCGAAGGGTGGGGTCAAGAATGACGTCTGCAGGTTAAGGGCGATCATCACCCCCAGCCACACGGGGTCGAGCCCCATCTTCAGGAGAATCGGGCCCACGATCGGCACCACGACGAAAGTGATCTCGATGAAGTCGAGCACGAAGCCCAGCAGGAACATGAGCAGCATCACGCTCACCATGGCACCGGCAGCGCCCCCGGGCAGATGGGTGAGCAGTTGGTGCACCACGTCATCGCCGCCGTAGCCGCGGAAGACCAGGGAGAACACGGAGGCGCCGATCAGGATGAGAAAGACCATGCTGCTCACCCGCACGGTGCTACGCATCACCTCCTGCAGGCGGGGCAGGTCGAGTTCTCGCTTGAGGAGGGCCAACGCGAGGGCGCCGAAGGCGCCGAGCGCAGCCGCCTCAGTGGGTGTGGCCAGCCCCCCCAGAATGGAGCCGAGCACGGCCAGGATCAGGAACAACGGGGGCAGCAGGGAGCGCAACAGGCGCCTGCCAAGCTCTGGAGCCTCCCGTTCGGAAACCGGTACCGGGGGCATGCGCTCCGGACGCCACGTCGCATATGTCACGAGAAAGACCAGATAGAGCAGTACCAACAACAGGCCCGGCAGCAGGGCGCCAGCGAACAAATCCCCCACGGAAACGGTCCGCGGGGAGAACACGCCCTGATCGAGCTGGGCCTGCTGATAAGCCGTGGCGACCACGTCACCGAGCAGCACAAGGATGATCGAAGGCGGAATGATCTGGCCCAGCGTGCCCGAAGCACAGATCGTGCCCGAGGCAACCGCCGGATCATAGCCCCGCTTGAGCATGGTGGGCAGCGACAGCAGGCCCATGGTCACCACGGTCGCGCCCACGATGCCGGTGCTGGCGGCCATGAGCATCCCGACCACGGTCACCGCCACCGCCAGTCCCCCGCGTAGTTTGCCGAAGAGCACCGCCATGGTGTCGAGCAGGTCTTCGGCGATGCGTGTACGCTCCAACATCACCCCCATGAACACGAACAGGGGCACGGCCATGAGCGTCTCATTGGTCATGATGCCGTACAGACGGCTCGGCAGCGCCTGGAGGAACGCCAGATCGAATCCCCCGGTGAGCGCCCCGACCCAGGCGAACAAGAGCGCCACACCGCCGAGGGTGAAGGCCACCGGATAGCCGGCCATGAGTACCACCACGACGGTGAGAAACAGGGCCAAGGCCGTCATTGCGCGCCCCCATCCGCGGCGTCCCCGCCTGCGCCCAGGATCTCGGCGAGGCTGCGCAAGATCGTACTCACCCCCTGCAGCGCCAGCAGGGCGGCCGTCACCGGAATGAGCGTCTTGAGGAGATACACGCCCGGCAACCCTCCAGCCTCACGGGAACCCTCATGCACGCTCCAGGAGGCCGCCACATAGTCCCACGAGAACCAGACGAGGGCCGCGCAGACCGGCAGCAAGAAGAACGCGGTACCCAGCAGATCGATCCAGGCTCGGGTGCGCGGCGAACGGGCCCGGTAGAAAATGTCTACGCGTACGTGTTCGTCGGCCTGCAGGGTATAGGCGGCGCCCAGCATGAACACCGCCGCGTGCATGTACACCACGGATTCCTGCATGGCGATCCAGCCCAGATCGAAACCATAGCGCAACAGCACGACCGCGCAGGTCACCAGCACCATGCCGAGGGTGAACCAGGCCACGATGTGCCCCACGCTTCGGCTCACGCGATCGATGCGCGCAGCCCAGCGCTGCAGATCTTCCAGCAGGCGGTACGGCATGCCGGGTCCGGTCCTCCGCGTTCCCCGAGCCCCAAAACGGCGCATCATGGTACCAGAGCCCCACAAACGGGTCGGCACCCGATGGAGTCGCTTCAATCGCGGAGAGGAGTGGGTTAGATTGGCGCGGTGCTTCAGGCAGGGCCCACCACATCCATCTTCATGCCGACACATTCGCATTGCCTTCGCCGCCCCCGCGCCGACCTACGGCCCACGACGAGCGAGCACGGCGCCGCTCCGGGCGACGCGCGGCATCATCTGGCAGGGCGTAGAGCTCGATGAACACCACGCCAAAGCCGCTGGTCCTGGTGGATGGCTCTTCCTATCTGTATCGGGCCTTCCACGCGCTGCCTGCGCTGACCACCTCACGTGGTGAACCGACGGGAGCGATCTACGGCGTGGTCAACATGTTGCGCAAGCTGCGCGAGACCTATCAGCCGGAATACATGGCCGTGGTCTTCGACGCCAAGGGCAAGACCTTTCGTGACGAGCTCTATCCGCAGTACAAGGCCAACCGTCCCCCCATGCCCCCAGAGCTCGAGTCCCAAGTGGAGGTGCTCCACGAGCTGATCCGGGCCATGGGCTATCCGCTGATCGAGATCCCTGGGGTTGAGGCCGACGACGTCATCGGCACGCTCGCCCGCCGCGCCCGCGAACGAGGCATGGCCGTGGTGATCTCCACCGGTGACAAGGACATGGCCCAGCTCGTCACCGATGGGATCACGCTGGTCAACACGATGGACGACACCACCATGGACCGTGAGGGTGTTGTAGCCAGATTCGGAGTCCCGCCGGAACGCATCGTGGACTTCCTCGCCCTCACCGGTGACAAGATCGACAACATTCCGGGGGTGCCGGGGGTCGGCCCGAAGACTGCGGCCAAGTGGCTGGGGCAGTGGGGTTCGCTGGAGGGGGTACTCACCCACGCCAACGAGATCAAGGGTCGGGTGGGTGAGCGCCTGCGCCAGGTCGCCGGGCAACTTCCCCTGTCTCGGGAGCTGGCTCGCATCCGCACCGACCTCGACCTGCCGATCGGCATCGAAGATCTGCGCCTGCGCGAGCCGGACCGTGACCGGCTGCGCGAACTCCTGCAGCGCTTGGAGTTCCGCAGCTGGCTGAAAGAACTCGACTCTTCCTCGGGCGATCCACCCCAGGCGCAACGTCACAGCGACCGGGGCGATTACGAACTCGTGCTCACCCCAGAGGCCCTGCGCGCCTGGCGCACCCGCATCGATGCCGCCCCCGTGGTCGCCCTGGACACAGAGACCACCAGCCTCCAATACATGGATGCACGCGTGGTGGGCATATCGTTCTCCGTGGAGGCAGGCAAGGCCGCCTACGTGCCGTTCGGCCATACCCATGCGGAGGCGCCCGAACAGCTGCCCGAATCCCTGGTCTGGGAAGTACTCGGCCCTTGGCTCCAAGACCCGGACCGGCCCAAGCTCGGCCACAATCTAAAGTACGATCGCAACGTGCTGGCCAACCACGGCATCGAACTGGCGGGCATTCGCCATGACACGATGCTGGAGTCCTACGTCCTCAACTCGACCGCCAGCCGACACGATCTGAACACGTTGAGCCTCAAGTATCTCGGCCACACCCCGGTGGCCTATACGGACGTGGCGGGTAAGGGTGCCGCGCAGGTCTCCTTCGCCGAGGTGCCCCTGGAGGCCGCCGGCCCCTACGCCGCCGAGGACGCCGATCTGGCCTTGCGCCTGCATCAACGGCTGTGGCCGGAGCTTACGCAGGCCGAGCGATTGCGCGAAGTCTACGAGTCCATCGAGATCCCCCTCGTGCCGGTGCTCTCGCGTATGGAGCGCACGGGCGTCCTGATCGACGCCGAGGCCCTGCACCGGCAGAGCGAAGAGCTGGCCCAGCGGCTGCGCGAGCTGGAGGAGCGCGCCTGGCAGCTCGCCGGTGAGCCCTTCAATCTGGGTAGTCCCAAGCAGTTGCAGGAGATCCTGTTCGGCAGGCTGGGCCTTCCGGTACTGCGCAAGACGCCCAAGGGGCAGCCCTCGACCGCCGAGGACGTCCTTCAGGAACTGGCCGTGGACTACGAGCTGCCCCGTGTGATCCTGGAGCACCGCGCATTGTCCAAGCTGCGCGGCACCTACACGAGCAAGCTGCCCAAACTGATCCACCCACGCACCGGGCGCGTGCACACCTCGTATCATCAGGCCGTGGCGGCCACCGGAAGGCTCTCCTCTTCAGACCCCAACCTGCAGAACATTCCCATCCGCACACCCGAGGGACGCCGGATCCGCCAGGCCTTCGTGGCTCCACCGGACTGGCTCATCCTCGCGGCCGACTACTCCCAGATCGAGCTGCGCATCATGGCACATCTGTCTGGCGACGAGGGGCTGCTGCGCGCCTTCCGTGAGGGGCTCGACATCCACCGCGCCACGGCCGCCGAGGTGTTCGGCGTGCCCCCTGAACGGATCACCGACGAGCAGCGGCGTGCCGCCAAGGCCATCAACTTCGGCCTGATCTACGGCATGTCCGCATTCGGCCTGGCCCGCCAGCTCGGCATCGACCGCAGCGCTGCGCAGGCATACGTGGACCGCTACTTCGCGCGCTACCCAGGCGTGCGCGCCTACATGGAGCGGACCCGCGAGCTGGCCCGCGAACGCGGCTACGTGGAGACCCTGTTCGGACGTCGGCTCTATGTGCCGGACATCCGGTCACGCAACAGTCAGCGGCGCCAGTATGCCGAGCGCACCGCCATCAATGCGCCCATGCAGGGCACCGCCGCGGACATCATCAAGCGCGCCATGATCCGTGTGGACGCCTGGCTCCAGGAGTCGGCGGCTGCTCGCATGATCATGCAGGTGCACGACGAACTGGTGTTCGAGGTCCCGGAGGGCGAAGCGGAGGACCTGGGCGAGCGTATCGGCCAACTCATGCAGGGCGCCGCCGAGCTCGCCGTGCCCCTGGTGGTGGACGTGGGGTGGGGACGCAACTGGGACGAGGCCCATTGAAACACCCCGAACGTGCCACTTTCCCGATCCATGGCCGGCTCTTCGGCCTGCGACGGGATGCGAATCGCCCCGCCCTGACGTAGAATGAGACGTAAGTCCGTAGCGGCGGGGGAAGCTTACGTCTGCAGCATGCTGCGACGTTGAACTTTGTCCGACCGTTCCGGTCTACAAAAACGTAGGCGCTCCGCAAGGAGACGCCTCCCCGCTTCCCTCCCTGAGCGGGAAATGGGTCCGGTCCCCCCCAACCGGACCCATCGTGCCCCGACTTCGATCTCCCCCTATCGAGTCGGGGATTTTTTTGTCTGTGGCAGCGCCCGAGCTTTCCGTTCAGGGCCAGTCGAGCCACCCCGCCACCTGCTCCCGTAGCACCTGTACACCCGTCCCCTCGGTGGCGGAGAAGACCTGTGTCGTGGCCGCATGGCTCGCCACCGCCTCGCGGACTTCCTGCACCGCCCGCTGCCTGGCCCCTCGCTTGAGCTTGTCGGCCTTGGTGAGCAGGCAGTGGACCGGAAGAGCACGCCCCTGCACCCAGTCCAGCAGCATCCAGTCACGCTCGCGCAGAGGGTGGCGGATATCCATGACGAGCACCAGTCCGCGCAGGCTGCTCCGGTCCATCAGGTAGTGGCCGACGAGCTGCTCCCAGCGCCTGCGTTGTTGGTGGGGCACTTTGGCGAAACCGTAGCCCGGCAGATCCACCAGCCGTCGCGTGGCCGGTGCATCCAGCGCAAAGAGGTTGATCTGCTGCGTACGCCCGGGTTGCTTGCTGATTCGGGCCAGACCACGACGGTCGCAGAGGCGGTTCAGGGCGCTGGACTTGCCTGCATTGGACCGCCCCGCGAAGGCCACTTCGTATCCCACATCGGGCGGCAGCTGGGTCGGGGCCGTGGCGCCTACCAGGAAGCGCGCGGCGTTGAACAGGGCCCGTAGGTCCCGCCCGCCGAGGCACGTAGCAGTTTTGCCGGTCATGGGGGCTTTATGGTATATGTGCGTGCCCAATTTTTCTTCGTGCGGGGCGCAGTTTGCGGCAGTCGGATCCCCTCGGCAACAGTCCGTGGAGTGCCACTGCGGTCGACACATTCGCGCCAACGGATCTGCCGAGCACCCTGCGAACCGCGATCCAGGAGGTCCCAGATGAAGCTTGTTTGCGTGGTTTCGAGTCTCGCTCTGGCCCTGTCCTGCGGCGCAGCGCTCGCCGCCGGCGACGCCGAAGCGGGCAAGGCCAAGGCCGCAGCCTGTGCCGGCTGTCACGGTGCCGACGGCAACAGCACCGCCCCCCAGTTCCCCAAGCTGGCGGGGCAGAACGAGCGCTACCTGCTCAACCAGCTCAAGGCGTTCAAGAGCGGCAAACGGCAAGATCCCATCATGTCTGGACAGGTGGCTGCGCTCTCGGATCAGGACATGGCGGACCTGGCCGCCTACTTCTCGGCGCAGCAGACCACTCCGGCCGCCTCCGACCCGGAGGCCGTGATTCGCGGCGAGGAGATCTATCGCGGCGGGATCACCAGTTCCGACGTCCCTTCGTGCATGGGCTGCCATGGGCCGGACGGGGCTGGGAATCCGGCCGCCGGTTTTCCCCGGCTGGCCGGACAGCATGCCCAGTACATCGAAGCGCAGCTTCTCCTCTATCGTGACGGAAAGCGCAAGTCCGATCCGGCGGCCATGATGCGCAACATCGCCGAGCGCCTCACCGTCGACGACATCAAGGCGGTTTCAGGCTTCATCCCGGGTCTGCATATCAACGAGGACGCCATCAAATGAACCTGCGTACCGCCCGTGTCCTCCTCATGATCGCCGCCGTGCTCTGGAGCGGCCTCCTCTGGGGTGTCGACACGGAGGACGAGTTCTTCGCCGGGGCGGACTACGAAGTGCTCCCCCATCCGGTGCCTACCGAGGCGCCCGAGGGCAAAGTCGAGGTGGTGGAGGTCTTCTGGTATGGATGCCCGCACTGCTACCGCTTCGAACCCTTCGTGGAACGATGGCTGAAACGTGCGCCCGAGGCGGCTTATTTCGTGCGCATCCCCGCGACGCTCAACCCCGGTTGGACGGTCCACGCCCGACTCTACTACGCCCTGGAACTGATGGGCGAGCTGGACCGGCTGCACCCCCTGATCTTCAAGGCCATCCATGAACAGGGCCGTAGCCTGCGCAACGAACGCGCCATCGAACGTTTCCTGGAGGCCCACGGCGTGGATATCGAGGCCTTCCGCAACGCCTTCCACTCCCTGGAGGTGGAGACCCGGCTCCGGGAGGATCGTGATCGCGTACGACGCTACGGCATCCACGGCGTGCCAGCCGTGGTGGTGGCCGGCAAGTACAAGACCAGCGGAACCCTGGCC
>JALVEU010000263.1 GCA_027030565.1 Gammaproteobacteria bacterium
CAGGGCGTCGGCCACACCGATCCGATCGAGCGCCGGCATGGCGTTGGTTCCGGAGAACGCTTCCAGTCCCAATGTGGAGCAGGGTTCGGCCCCGTCCAGCCGATGTACGCAGATGTCGTCGGGCAGTAGTGGATGCATGCGGTAGACCGAGACGAATTCTTCGGTCATCTGATAGGGAACCCCGTGGTGGTCGGTCAGCGAGCCCGGCAGTCCGGAGCGTACCTCCCGCGGGGAGATGCGTGCCAGTAGCGAGCAAACCTCCCGTGTAGCCAAGCCCCACCAGGATGTTTCGAAGGCCAGCTCCAAGGTGGGGTGGGCGAGCAATGCCGGACTCCACTGCAGCGTATGGATCTTGGCCATGAGTGCCGCGTTGACGAGCCGTGCGGTCTGGAAGATGCGCTCGGCGCTCCAGCCGGGATATTCGGCCCGCAGCGCGGCACAGATCGCGTTGTGTTCGCGGGCGAACAGGGTATGCAGCAGGCTCAGTCCCATCCACCAGTCGTCGTTGAACCCTGTGAGCTCGAGACCGCGGAGGTGCGGATCGGTGGGCAGACGGAGATCACCACCCGGCATTCTGCGCAGGGGCAGCGTCCCGTCGTCGGCGTCACGGTGGTCCAGGCCGCGTACCAGGCGTTGGCGTGCCAGGCTGCTGCCATAGAGCTGTGAGCCGTCCCACCAGTGGCTTTCGGTATTCAGGAAACCCGGTGGGGCACCCCGAGGACCGCCTGGGTCCTGGGGCGTGCGTGCCACCTGGGTCGGGCCCCGAGGGTCGGTCCAGAGCACATCGCGGGGCCGGCGGGTGCGCAGGTTGAGCCGCTGATGGTTGAACCAGCCGTGGACCTGAAACTGCACCCAGGCGGCGGCCAGGAGATTCAGGCCACGGATGGGAACGAAGGACTCGCGCTTGAGGAGGCGTTCGCTCACCTCGTGCGGGTCGGGATCGTCCAGGTCGTAGAGGGGCGCGAGTCGGTCCGGTGCGATGTTGCGTCCGAAGCGGCTGCCCGCCGCCCCCATCTGCGGATACAGCAGGTCGTTCCAGCTACCGTCTGGCGTGCGCCAGTGCAAGGCCTCTCGGGGTCTTGGGTCGGGCACTTCGACGGGGGTGGGTGTGAAGGGGACCGCCGGATTCTCATGCAGGATCGTGCGCCGGCCACGGTCGCCAATGGCCTTGAGGTTCAGCAGTCCCAGACAGCGGGGCAGCCGGTACCAGGGCACGAGTCGATTGAGGGCGGCGAAGGCCAGTCCAAGGATCCTGTCCGCCACTTGCGAGGCGTCCGAGTGCGGTGCCTGGGTGCGCAGCCCGGTACGCAGCTGCTGGCTCGCTTCGTAGGCCAGCCGGCGTGCGCGGTTGAGGCTGCCGATGGGTATCACGTCCGGATGCGTGTTCCACGGGGTGAATTGCATCGCCTCGATGCACGACTCCTGCTCGCGGGCCATCGCGGTATCGAGGTCCTGTTGGGGGATGATCAGGCGCCCGATGGTCTCGAATGGCGTGTCCCAAGTCTCGCGTGCCTGTTCCAGCGGGGTCGTGGCCTCGTCCCGGTAGCGTTGGACCTGGAGGTGGAAGGCGGCTGGACCCGCCCGCAGGCGTGCCATCAGTTCTTGGCGCAGGTAATGTTCGCCATCGCCACGCTGGGCGGGTGGCAGCTGGTCGGGCTGCAACCGCAGGCGGACGGCGATCTCGCCGAATGCGTAGGGGACCTGCGCCCAATAGGTCTCGGTGAGCAGGCTCGCCACCGGTCGCCTCATGGAGGGGCGCAATGCGTTTGCGACGCGCCAAGCCTCCGCAGGCCCGATGCGCAGCGCCATACGCAGCAGCGTGCCTGTGCGCGTCCGGCTGGCCGCTTCAGCCAGCGCCACCTGCAGGAACTGGTGCGCGTCTTGGACGTGGGCGATGGGCGCGTTGGTGAACAGAAAGTCCTGGGTGCGTTCTCCTTCCAGGCGCAGCGCCAGTCCCCGAAGATCGGGTTCGGGATCGGCGCGGATCGTCCCGGCGGCGTTGGAGAAGCGTAGGGTGGCCGGCAGGCGGGCGCCTGGGGTGAAAGGGCCTGCGCGCAACTCCTCGGGCAGGGTCTCCAGGACGTGGAGTTCCGCCTGGCCGATGCCTGCGTGCAGTTTGGCGTGGAATGCGCGCTGCAGGACCGGGGCGCCCGCCTTGCGGCGGTTGCGGATCTGCACTTCGTTGATCTCGCGGACGAAGCGGTGTAGAAAGCGGGTCTCCTCGAATGGTGTCCCGCCCAGATAGCGCACGGCCTCCCGCCATCCAGTCCCTTCCGCCGCCCTTTTGGTCACCCGTGTCCACCCCCGCTTGCGCCTGATGCGT
>JALVEU010000264.1 GCA_027030565.1 Gammaproteobacteria bacterium
CCATCCTGCCCGACGTGGCCGCGGCCACGGAGGAGGACTGGCGTACCGAATACCTGGCGCCGATCCTCTCCATCCGCGTGGTCGACGACGTGGATGAGGCCATCGAACACATCAACACCTATGGCTCCCATCACACCGACAGCATCGTCACCGAAGACTACACACGCGCACGGCGCTTCTTGCGCGAGGTGGACTCCAGCTCGGTGATGGTCAACGCCTCCACGCGGTTCGCCGATGGCTTCGAGTACGGGCTCGGGGCCGAGATCGGCATCAGCACCGACAAGCTGCACGCCCGTGGCCCGGTGGGTCTGGAAGGGCTCACCACCCAGAAGTACATCGTCTTCGGCGAGGGCCAGATTCGCCAATGAATGCGACCCAGCGGGACGACGGGCTGGTCGGCATCTACGGCGGCACCTTCGATCCCGTGCATCTGGGTCACATCCGCACGGCACTGCAGCTGCGGCGAGAGCTGCCGTTCGCCGAGATCCGGATGCTGCCCGCGGGCCAGCCCCCGCACCGGGACCCACCCGAGGCCAGCGCCGCCCAGCGCTGGTACATGATCACCCGCGTGACCGGGCCGGAACGCGGTCTGGTCGCCGACGACCGCGAGTTGCGCCGGCCGGGTCCATCCTATGCCGTGGACACGCTGGAGGAACTGCGCGCAGAACTGGGGGAGGCGCGTCCGCTGGCCTGGATCCTGGGGATGGATGCCTTCGCCGGCTTCGACACCTGGCACCGCTGGCGTGAGATCCCACGCCTGGCGCACCTGGTGGTCATGACCCGCCCCGGTGTCCGCGAGCCCGAGCGCGGGCCAGTGGCCGACCTGCTCCGGGAACGCCGGGCAGTACAGCCCCAGGCCCTGACCGAGCGACCCGCGGGGCGCATCCTGGTATGGCGGGTGGAGCCGCTGGACTTCTCCGCCACCGATGTGCGCGAATGCATCCGCAGCGGCAAGCAGCCCCGGTTTCTGATTCCGGGGGTGATCTGGTCCTACATCCAGCGCGAGGGACTCTACGGGAGCGCCCATTGAAACCCGAGGCATTGGAGCAGATCGTCGTCGAGGCCCTGGAGGAGCTCAAGGCCCAGGACGTCCACGTCATCGACGTGCGCGGCAAGACCTCCGTGACCGACGTGATGGTCATCGCCAGCGGGACCTCCAACCGGCACGTGAAGGCACTGGCCGACAACGTGATCGAGCGGGCCAAGGCGCACGGCGTTCGCCCGCTGGGCGTGGAAGGCGACCAGACCGCCGAATGGGTGCTGGTGGACCTGGGCGACGTGGTGGTGCACGTGATGCTCCCCCGCGTGCGTGATTTCTACAATCTCGAGAAGCTCTGGGCACTGGCACCGGAGGATGCCGGGACCCCGGGCTGAGAGGGCACGGTCTTCGGATGCGCATCCGCCTAGTCAGCATCGGCACGCGGCCCCCACGCTGGGTGCAGGAAGGCTACGCCGAATACGCGCGGCGACTGCCGCGCGAGTGCCCCCTCGAACTGGTGGAGGTCGCCCCTGAGAAGGGGAGCAGCGCCCGCAAGACGCGCGAGGGGCGCCGCCTCCTGGAGAGGGTGGGCCGCGGCGACCTGGTGATCGCACTGGACCCCGGGGGCACCCTTTGGAGCACCGAGCAGCTGGCGCGGCGCCTGGCACGCTGGATGCAGGAAGGCCGGACGCTCAGCCTGCTCATCGGCGGGGCCGACGGGCTGGCCTGCGAGTGCGTGGAGCGTGCGGCGGTCCACTGGTCCCTGTCGCCGCTGACGTTTCCCCACATGCTCGTGCGCATCCTGGTGGCCGAACAGCTGTATCGAGCGTGCAGCTGGATCCGCAACCACCCCTATCACCGCCCGTGACCGCCGGGCGCCTGGTGCTCGCATCCGCCTCGCCGAGGCGCGTGGAACTGCTGGCGCAGCTCGGCCTGCACCCCCGGATCCACGCCGCCCGGGTGGACGAGACACGCCGTCCGAACGAACACCCCGCCCTGTACGTGGAGCGGCTGGCCTTGGCCAAGGCCGAGGCGGTCTTTCGGGAATTGGGCCATGGTCACCTGGTGCTCGGCGCCGATACCACGGTGGCCATCGACGCCGACGTCCTGGGCAAGCCGGCGGGACGGGACGAGGCGGTGGAGATGCTCATGCGCCTGTCCGGACGGGAGCACCGGGTGCTCACTGCGGTGGCCCTGATGGGCCCCGAGGGGGAGGTCCGGTCCCGTGTCTCGGTCAGCCACGTGCACTTCCGGGCCCTCGACCGCCATGAATGCGAGGCGTACTGGGAGAGCGGCGAACCTCGGGACAAGGCCGGTGCCTATGCCATCCAGGGGCTGGGTGCCGTATTCGTCAGGCGCCTGGAGGGCAGCTATTCCGGTGTCATGGGCCTGCCCCTGTTCGAGACCGCAGAACTGTTGGCAGCGGCCGGGATCCAAGTCTTGGCGGGCGCGCGGCCCGGAGCCCACCCGTGAGCTCAGGGAACCCCCCACGCCGCCTCCGGGAAAACCCGTACAATATCGGCCACGGTCCCGGCGGCTCCACCTTCGCTGGCCGCGCGGCCCATCCACACCAAGGAAAACCGATCGTCCGCATGAGCGAAGAGATCCTCATCAACGTCACGCCCCAGGAGACCCGGGTGGCCTTGGTGGAGAACGGGGTGCTGCAAGAGGTCAGCATCGAACGGTATCGGAGCCGGGGACTGGTGGGCAACATCTACAAGGGGCGTGTGAGCCGCGTCATGCCCGGCATGGACGCGGCGTTCGTGGACATCGGTCTGGACAAGGCCGCCTTTCTGCACGCCTCGGACGTGACCAACCAGTCGCTGCTCCTGTTGGGCGAGGAGGAGGTGCGCCTCCCTGGCGAAGAGGGCCACCAGGGCGAACCCATCGCCCGACTCCTGCACGAGGGGCAGGAACTCTGCGTGCAGGTGGTCAAGGACCAGCTGGGTACCAAGGGGGCACGGCTGACCACGCACATCACCATCCCTTCCCGATACCTGGTGCTCATGCCCTTCTCCACCAACATCGGTGTCTCCGGCCGCATCGAGGCCGAGGAGGAACGCAAGCGCCTGCGCGATCTCATCGAGCGCCTGCGGGAGGAGGCGGGCGTGGGACTGGGCTTCATCGTGCGCACCGCGGCCGACGGTGCCGAAGAAGACGCCCTGCGGCGCGACCTCCAGTTCCTGGTCCGCCTGTGGGGCAAGGTCGGGGAACAGGCGGCAGCGGCCACACCGGGCACCCTCATCTATCAGGACCTTCCCCTGGTGCTACGCACGTTGCGCGACCTGGTGGACGACGGTGTGGACCGCATCCGGATCGACTCACGGGCCACCCTGCGCAAGGTCGAAGAGTTCGTCGATCAACTCGTCCCGGAGCTCAAGGGCCGCACGGAATGGTATCCGGGCGAGCGTCCCATCTTCGACCTGTACGGGATCGAGGACGAGATCCAACGCGCGCTGCAGCGCAAGGTCCAGCTCAAGTCCGGCGGGTACCTGATCATCGACCAGACCGAGGCCATGACCACCATCGATGTCAACACCGGTGGCTTTCTGGGGCATCGCAACCTGGAGGAGACGACGTTCAAGACCAACCTGGAAGCCGCCCAGGCCATCGCCCGCCAGCTCCGGCTGCGCAACCTCGGTGGCATCATCATCATCGACTTCATCGACATGACCATCGAGGAGCACAAGCGCCAGGTGTTGCGGGCCCTGGAGAAGGCCCTGGAGAAGGATCACGCCAAGAGCCAGATCTGTGACGTCTCGCCGCTCGGTCTGGTGGAGATGACACGCAAGCGCACGCGCGAGAGCCTCGAACACGTGCTCTGCGAGACCTGTCCCACCTGCGACGGCCGGGGCACCATCAAGACGGCCGAAACCGTCTGTTACGAATTGTTCCGAGAAATCCTGCGCGAGGCGCGCCAGTTCGAGGTCAGCGAACTCCTGGTGTTGGCCTCCCAGGAAGTGGTGGATCTGCTCCTGGACGAGGAGTCCACCAGCCTCGCCGAGCTGGAGGCCTTCATCGGCAAACCCATCAAGCTCCAAGTGGAGTCCCTCTATTCCCAGGAACAGTTCGACGTGGTCCTCATCTGACCGCGAGGAACGTGACGCAGCCTTTCCCACCACCGGCGGCCGGCACATGACACACTCGCCACTCCGGTCCCGAGGTCTCACGGGGGGGTCCAACCCCGTGGGAAGCACCGGCTGAGCCTGCGCGTGAGCGCGCGCTTGGCAAAGCTCGGCAGACTGGGCGCGTACGCGCTGGGGGGCGCGCTGTTGCTCCTGGCAGTGACGCTGTTGCTGTTGCGCGCCGGGGTCCTGTCCGTGGAGCCGGTACGTCCCCTGCTCGAGCAAACGTTGAGCGGACTCGTTGCCCGGCCCGTCTCGGTGCGCCGCCTCGAGCTGCGCTGGCACGGCCTGTCGCCCCGCCTGTTCGCCCGGGATGTGCGCTTCCCCGCCCGCCAGCCCGACGGGCAGCCCCTGGTCATCCCCGAGGCCCGCGTGCAGCTGCACCTGTGGCGCTCACTGCTGGACGCTTGGCCCCGGGTACGCACCCTGGCCGTGGAGAACGCCAGCATCGGGCTGGAGCGCCTCCCCGACGGGCGTGTGATCGTTCACGGGCTAAGTGGGGCCGCCCCGCGGGACGTGCTCAAGGTCATCAAACGCCTGCTGGGTCAGGCCGACCTGCAGATCACGTTCGAGCATACTCGACTGACGTGGACGGACCGCATCGGGCACGTGCGCTACCGATTCAGTGACGTACACATGGAGGCCCGGCGCAGGGGGGACCACTACCGAATCGGCCTGCGTGCCGGTCTGCCCGACGAACTCGGCCGCACCCTGCGCCTCACCACCAGTCTCGTGGGAGAGCTGGACGACCCGGCCACCTGGCGGGGCCGGAGCTACGTGCGGGTCACAGGCGCGCTGCTGGCTCAGGGGGAGCATTGGGTCTCCCTGGGGCTCGACCCGCAGAGCCGCCCCCTGCTCGATGCCGAGCTCTGGATACACTGGACGGCCCGCGGCGTCCACGAGGTAGCGGGCAATCTCGCGCTCCAGGATCTCAGGCTGGATCTTTCACGGCGCTTCGCTGATTTCTCCGCGGACCTCCTACAGCTGGACCGTCTGCGCCTGGCGGGGATCTGGCGACGACACACCGACGGGTGGGTGGTACGGCTGGAAGAGTTCTCCGCAGTGATCGACGGTGAGCTGCTGGCCGATACGGATCTCACCCTGTTCGCTCGCCGCAACCCCGCTGGAGACCGGCGTTACGAGCTCCTCGCTGGCCGGGTGGAGGTGGGCCCCCTGGGCCGGCTCCTGCAGCGATCCGCACGCATCGGCAGCCATCTGGACGAGACCGGTACCTTGGATGCCGGTGGCCATCTGGACGGTCTCTATGCTGTGGTGGTCACCGGCGCACACCCGTACTACGCGCTGAGCGGGCGGTTCGCAGACGCCCACCTGTTCGGGATGGACCGGGTCCCGGGCTTCTACGGGCTGGATGGGGAATTCAGCCTCGACGCCAGCGGCGGCGAGGTGGCGCTCTATTCCGACGACCTGTTCCTCGCCCACCCGACGCTTGGCGAGACGCCATGGGCGCTGGGGCACGTGCGGGCCCTGGCCCGATGGTCGCGGATGGACGGGGCGTGGCAGGTGGAGCTGCCCGTGTTCAGCTTGTCCAATGCAGATCTACGACTGGAAGCCTTGGCCTGGATGCGCACCAGCCACGACGCGGCTCCCTACGTGGCACTGGAGCTCGCACTGCACGAGGCGGACCTGGCGGCGCTGGACCGGTATCTCCCGGTACGTGGTCTGAATCCGCGGGTACGCCGCTGGCTGGAACGCTCCGTGCTCGGCGGCCGGGCGGTCGCCGGCACCCTGAGCCTGCAGGGGCCGCTGGACCGCTTCCCCTTCGAGCACGGCGGTGGCAAGTTTCGTGCCTCGGTGCACATCGAGGATGGCGTCCTGCGGCCTTCGCCGCTGTCGTTCACCGTCACGGGTATCGAGGGCGAACTGAACTGGTACCGGGCGGCGCTGTTCGGCCATGCGGAGCGCTTCCGATACGCGGCCTTGGAGGGTCACGACGCCGCTGTGGCCATCACCGATCTGCGCCATGCCGTCCTGGAGCTGGACCTGACCGCCGACGGTCCCCTGGGGCGCATGGCGGAGATCCTCTCCGACGTCCACCGCGTGACCCATCGCCAGGACTGGACCCGACGTTTCAACCCGACGGGAAAGGCGGCACTGGATCTCGCGCTGCGTCTACCCTTGGCGACCAGTGAACGGAAGAAAGGGCCCGCAGCGGTGCATGGCGCCCTGCGGCTGCAGGACGACACCGTGGAAGTGAACGGCATGGAGAGCCGGGTCGAGGCGATTGAGGGCATCGTGCGTTTCGACCACGGGACGCTCTCCGGTCCGGGGCTTCGCGCCCGTCTCAACGGCGTGCCCATTCGGGCCCATCTGTCCGGAGACGCGCGGCGGGGCATCCATCTGGGTTTGGAGGCCGAGGCACCAGCCGAGGCCCTCTGGCCCGGACTTCCGGCCTGGGTGGCACAACGCCTGCAGGGCGGGACCCGCTGGGAAGGACACCTGCGCGTCCCTGCCGGGACGGGACCGGGCATGCACCTGCGTCTGGAGTCGGACTTGGTCGGGGTCCGCGTCCGGCTCCCCGAGGACCTGGGCAAGCCGCCCGACGAACCGCGTCACCTGACCGTGGAAGCCGACTTCGACGGGCAGAACCGGCGCCGGTTGTGGATCGACTACGCCGGCCGCGCCGCCCTGGCGGCCGCCTTCGAGCATGGTGCCACCGGCTGGCGCCTGGAGCGCGGGGAGCTGCGCTTTGGTGCGCCACGCGCCAACCTTCCTCCCCGCGGGTTTCGCATACGTGGTGAACTGGCCCGGTTCACACCACGCCTCTGGCAGGACGTGCTGCCGACGCGGCAGGACGGCGATCTCTTCACACCGCAGGACGTGGACGCCGACCTGCAGGTCGGTCTCCTCAGGCTGGGCCGGCTCCGGATCGAGGATCTGCGGCTGCGCTTGAGCGGTTCCCAACGGGCCTGGCATCTCGGCCTCAAGGCGGATGCGGTGGCCGGAAACATCGACATTCCGCGCGGCCGAAACCGGTTCCTGCCGGTGGTGGTGGACCTGGAGCACCTGCGTTGGAAGGCGGATTCGCCCAGCCCGCGGAATGGAGCGGACACGCCCGATCTCGATCCCCGCGACCTGCCGGCGCTGAAGTTTGGCATCGACCGTCTGGAGCTGGAGACGGGCGGACGACTGCAGGATGTGCATGCAGTGCTCACCCCTTCGGCTTCGGGGTTGCGACTGCAGCGCCTGGTGTTCTCGACCCCGGGGCTGGAGGGTTGGGCCACCGGCGCCTGGCGATGGCGGCCCCGCGGCGGTTCGCAGGTGAAGCTGCAAGCCCGCCTGGAGGCGACGGACGTGGGGGCGGCCCTCAAGGCGTTGCGCCTCGATGAAGGTTTCCGCGGCGGCTCCGGTGAGCTGGAACTGCAGCTCCAGTGGGCCGGGCCCCCCTGGTCCCCCCGCCTCGACAGCCTCCGGGGCCAGGGTATCCTCCATCTGGAAAAAGGGCGTATCGAAGACCTGGAACCCGGAGCGGCCCGTGTCCTGGGGCTGATCAACCCGGCCGCCCTCCCGCGGCGCGTGGCCTTGGACTTTCGCGATCTACTGGAGAAGGGATACCGGTACGATCTCATCGATGGCGCGTTCACCGTCGAGGGACCCGCCCTGCAGCTGCGCGGACTCAACGTGGTGGGGCCCACCGCCGAGCTGGTGATCAACGGCCAGGAACGCCTGGACCTACGCCGCCATGACCTGGTCGTCCATGTCACGCCCCAGCTCGGGTTGGGGCCGGCCATCGCCGGAACGGTGATCGGCGGTCCGGCGGTGGGAGCAGCGGTGTTCGTGGCCGAACGACTGCTCAAACGCGGCGGTGCGGACATCAGCCGAGTGGCACGCGTAACCTATCGGGTCGAGGGCGACTGGAACGATCCGCTCATCGCCCCCCTGGACTCGCAGCCCCGGCAGACACCGCCTTCGGGCACGCCCCAGGCCATCCAGTCCGAGCTCCTGGGGGCCGACTGAAGGCTCAGGGCCCGCCGATTCCTCGGCCCCGCCCTGGACTGCTAACATCTACAGAGCAACCCCCAACCGCCGATTTCGCTGTCATGTCTACGAACAAGGTCGCCGCCATCCAGATGGCCTCCGGGCCCAACGTCGATGCCAATCTGCTCGAGGCCGGCCGCCTGATTCGGCGGGCCGCCGAGTCCGGGGCGGGCCTGGTGGTCTTGCCGGAGAACTTCGCGCTCATGGGCATGGACGAACGTGACAAGCTCGAGCTGCGCGAGCGACCGGGCCAGGGCCGCATCCAGGACTTCCTCGCCGAGCAGTGCATGCGCTATGGCGTCTGGCTGGTGGGCGGCACCATCCCCATGGAGAGCCCCGACCGGGAGAAAGTGTACGCCAGCTGCCTGCTGCTGGACGACGAAGGAAGGCAGGTGGCCCGTTACGACAAGATGCATCTGTTCGATGCGCACATCTTCTGCAGCGGCGAGCGCTATCACGAATCCGAGACCATCCTGCGTGGCAGCCAGGTGGTGGTGGCCGACACACCGTTCGGCCGGCTCGGGTTGGCCGTGTGTTACGACCTGCGCTTTCCGGAGCTGTTCCGGCGCATGCTGGACCAAGGCATGGAACTGGTGGCCGTGCCCGCGGCGTTCACCGCCATCACCGGCAAGGCGCATTGGCAAGTGCTGATCCGTGCCCGTGCCATCGAGAATCTGTGCTACGTGATCGCCGCTGCCCAGGGCGGGTACCACCTCAACGGTCGGGAAACCTGGGGGCACAGCATGATCGTGGATCCGTGGGGCACGGTGCTGGAGGTCCTGCCCCATGGAGCGGGGGTGGTGACGGCGGAGATCGACCGCGCGCTGCTGGAATCCACCCGGCGCAACTTTCCCGCCATCGAACACCGCTGCGCCGAGCTGAGCTGAGGCCAGCGCCAGCGTGACGGACGCTCAGTGCCGGACCAGCGCAGCCCACTGCGCAGCGGGCAACTGGTCCAGCTGCAAGGGCTGCTCCAGGGGCTCGCCGTCCAGCCACGCACGTCCGTCACGCATCTGCAAGCGGCCCTGGCACAGCCAACGCATCACCAGCGGGTAGATCACGTGTTCCCGCTCGAGCACCCGGGCGGCGAGCCGCTGCTCGTCGTCACCGGGACGTACCGGTACTCGCGCCTGAAGGACGACCGGTCCGCCATCCAGCTCGTCGGTGACGAAGTGCACGCTGGCGCCATGCTCGACCTCACCCGCCTCCAGGGCGCGGCGATGGGTGTGCAGACCCCGAAACTTGGGCAGCAGCGAGGGGTGGATGTTGAGCATGCGCCCCTGGAAGGCAGCCACCGTCTCGGGACCCAGGATGCGCATGAACCCGGCCAGGGCCACGACATCCGGCCGGTGGCGTTCGATACGCTCGCGCAACACCGCCTCGAACGCGCGGCGCGAAGGATACATCCGGTGATCGACCACCTCCACGGGGATGCCCGCGCGCTGCGCGCGCTCCAGCCCGTAGGCGTGCGGCACATTGCTGATGACCGCCACGATGCGTCCCGGAATGAATCCGCTGGCTACGGCGTCGATGAGGGCCTGGAGGTTGGTGCCGCCCCCGGAGATCAGGACGACGATGCGGCACTCGGCCACCTAGGCGTACTCCACCACGGGCGCCCCGGTGGAGGCCACCACCGTCCCGATCTCCCACGCCTCGATCCCCACCGCCTCACAATGGGCCCGCACCGGCCCCACCTGCCCGGGATCCAGGATCAGGACCATGCCGATGCCACAGTTGAAGGTCCGCAGCATCTCGGCCTCCTCCACGCCCCCGACCCGTTGGATCCACCGGAACACCGCTGGCCAGCGCCAGGCCTCGCGCTGCACCCGCGCCCGACTATCCCGGGGCAACACCCGAGGGAGATTGTCGGTGAGCCCGCCCCCGGTGATGTGCGCCATGGCATGGATCCGCCCCGCCGCCACCATGGGCAGCAGTGCACGCACATAGATCCGCGTCGGGGTCAGCAGTGCCTCACCCAGGGTGGTTCCGTCCAGGGGCTCATCGGGATCGGCGCCACTCGTGTCGAGAATGCGGCGGATCAGCGAGTATCCATTGGCATGCGGCCCGGTGGAGGCCAGACCCAGCAGACGGTCGCCGATGCGCACCGCCGAGCCGTCCAGCAGGGCGTCGCGTTCTACTACGCCCACGCAGAAGCCGGCCAGATCGTAGTCACCGGGCGCATACAGACCCGGCATCTCGGCGGTCTCGCCGCCGATCAGGGCGCACCCTGCCTCCCTGCAGCCTGCGGCGATGCCCTCCACGACCCGGGCGGCCTGTTCCACCTCCAGCCGCCCCGTGGCGAAATAGTCCAGGAAAAACAACGGCTCGGCACCGGTCACCAACACGTCGTTGGCACACATGGCCACCAGATCGATCCCAATACCCGCATGCTCCCCGAACCGCCGGGCCAACAACAGCTTGGTGCCCACCCCGTCGGTCCCGGATACCAGCACCGGATGGCGGTAACGCTCCAATGGAAGCTGGAACAGCCCCCCGAACCCCCCCACCGAACCCAGCACCTCCGGTCTGCGGGTGCGCTCCACTGCGGGGCGGATCCGTTCCACGAGGCGGCTGCCGGCCTCGATGTCCACGCCGGCACTGCGGTAGTCCATACGCTGTAGTCCTGAGGGGGTGGGAGAAACCTCGCGCGTATGGTATCGGCCGTCGCCAGGGGCCGCAAACGGTCCGGGCACACCGACGTCCCCGGGACCCCTTGCGTATAATGGCGGGCAATTCGGGTCCAGATCTGCGCGCATGAGGCATTCGGCCAGCACCTCTCCCCACCTCGCCCTGCTCCGGGCCCTGTTGATGGCGCTGTGGGCGTCTTGGGGGGCGGGTGCCGCACTGGCCGCCGCCCCCGACGGACTCTACACGGCGCGGATTCCAGTGGCCACCGGCGGCGACGAGGAGCGCAAGGCCGCATTCCGTAAGGCCTTGGAGCAGGTGTTGGTGAAGCTCACCGGACGCCGCGAGGCGGCCGGCGACCCACGGGCGCGCAGTCTGCTGGACCATGCCGAGCGCTGGGTCACGGAATACCGCTACCTGGCCCCTACCGAGGCGGACTCGGGCTATCTGCTGGAAGTCCGCTTCCAGCCCCAGGGATTGCGCACAGCCCTGCGCAAGGCCGGCCTGCCCCTATGGCCCTCGCCCAGGCCCACGGTGCTCGCCTGGGTGGCGGTCGACGACGGGGGCGAGCGGCGCTTCCTGGAGGCGGGAGAACCCGCCGCGGAGGTCCTGAGGCGCACTGCCGAGAACCGGGGCCTGGAGGTCATGCTGCCGCTCCTGGACCTGGAAGACCGTTCCCGGGTGCAGCCCGCAGACCTGTTGGGCGGGTTCGACGAAGGGGTGCGCAAGGCCTCCGGGCGCTATGCACCGGACGCAGTGCTGGCAGCGGCGGCCAAACGCCGCGGGGACGCCGGCTGGCGCCTGGCCTGGCGCCTCTACCTGGACGATGCCCGCCTGGACTGGAAGACCAGCGGGACTCGCCTGGACCAGGCCCTGGCCGCAGGGATCCACACGCTGGCCGACCGGCTGGCGCAGCGCCTGACACCGGCCTCCGGGCGTGCGGTTGCCTCTGACACGCTGCTGATCTCCGTGGAGGGCATCGACTCCATGGCGGCGTTCACGCAGCTGCGCGCGTATCTGGAAAATGCCTCTGCCCTGCAGGGGGTCCAGCCCTGGCGTGTATTGCCCGGGCGGGCCGTGTTCCGTGCGACCGTCACCGGCGACCCCGAGGCGGCAGGCCGGGCACTGGCGGGCCACGGTGGGCCCCTCGAGGCACTCCCCCCGACGAACGAGGTGGAATCGGCCGGCGGGCGGCTGCTTCCGGTCCAGTACTACCGGTGGGTGCAGCCGGCCACGGTGGAGCCTACTCCATAGGCGTGCCATCCCGCGCTCCCAGCAGGCCCCGGCCATGACGAGCCTCGCCGCACAGATCCCCAACGCGCTGACGCTACTGCGCATCGCCCTGGTTCCGGTGCTGGCCTGGTGGCTGTGGGAACGCGCCTTCGCTCAGGCCTTGGGCCTGGCCGCATTCATGGGCTTCACCGATGCCCTGGACGGCTTCCTGGCCAAGCGCTGTGGCTGGCGATCGCGCCTCGGGGCACTGCTGGACCCGGCCGCCGACAAGTTGATGCTGGTGGTCACCTATGTGGTGCTGGGACTGATGGGCCTGCTGCCTGCGATACTGGTGGCCCTGGTGGTGCTGCGCGACCTGGTGATCGTGAGTGGCGCGCTGGCCTACCGCCTGCTCGTCGGCCCGTTGCAGATGCAACCCACGCGGATCAGCAAGCTCAATACCGGCATGCAGATCTTCCTGGTGCTGCTCGTGGTCCTGAACCAGATCCGGCCCCTGCCCCCGGCGCTGCTCACTGCGGCCATGTGGCTCACGGCGCTCACCACGGTCTGGAGTGGGGCCGATTACGTGCTGCGCTGGTCCCGCAAGGCCCGTGCGCAGGCGGCCTGACCATGGACCGTAACGACCAACTGGTCCTCGCCCTTCCCTCGGATCCCACGGCGACCTTCGTGACCTACGCCACCCCGCCCAACGAAGCGGCGGCGCACTTCCTGCAGACACTGGCCGCAGACACGGCCATGGGGCGACAGGGATTTCTCTGGGGCCCCCGGGGGGTGGGCAAGACGCACCTCCTGCAGGCCTTCTGCCACGCGGCAGGCGAGGCGGGGGCGCAGGTGGGCATCCTGCCGCTCGGCGACCTGGCGCACGCCGACCCCGCGGTGCTGGAGGGGCTCGAACAGCTCGACGCCCTCTGCTTGGACGACCTGCATGTGGTGGCGGGGTCCAGACCATGGGAGATAGCCCTGTTCACCCTCGTCAACGCCTGCCGGGAACGGGGCACCACTCTGCTGATGAGTGCGGCACACCCGCCACGGGCGCTGGCGCTGCGTCTGCCCGATCTGGCCTCGCGTCTGGTCTGGGGAAGCGTGTTCGGGCTCGAAAACCTGGACGATAGCGGACGCATGCGGGCCCTGCGGGCGCAGGCCCATGCCCGTGGGTTCACCATACCGGAGGAGGTCATGGCGTTCCTGCTGCGCCACGGACCGCGCCGCATGGACCGGCTCGTGGCGGTGCTGGATGCATTGGACCGGCGCTCCCTGGTCCATAAGCGCCGCGTCACCATCCCCCTGGCCCGTGAGGTCCTCGCGCTGTCCCAGGCCACCGGGCAGGGAGGCGCACGCCCGCACTCCGGCCCCTAGGCCGGGGCCGGCCGGGCCGACAGTGCCTTCATCTGCCGCTTGAGGCCCACGGATGCGAGGGCATAGCCGCCGTCGCTGCCGTCCACGAAGTGGAAATGGCGGGTGTCGTAGTCCTCGATCAGGCAAGTGATCAGGGAGGCCTCGTTGCGGTGCAATCCATAGCTCAGCCATCGCTCCTCGTGCAGGCCCTGGAGGAGGGACTCGATGTCCCGCGCCTGGCGCTCGGTCACGGCCAGTGTCATGCGCAGCGCGTCGTCGAACTTGCAGTAGTCACAGTTGCACACGGCGCGGTCCTTGTAGGCGCCCCAGTCCACGCCGGCCGTTTTCACCTTGAGCGCCATGAGACACTTGCCGAGCAGATTGAGCAGCAGGAGGCCGACGCCATAGCCCAGTGCCCCGCGGGACCCCGGAGCATAGGTCCGCACACGACGCTCGTAGCTCAGGGGCCGGGGATCCAGCGCCAGGTGCATGTGACGGGCGATCAACGGGTTGGCGGGGCCCAGTCCGTCGACGATGTGCGCGATCCTCACGGCCACCTCGCGGTAGAGTCTCAGCCCTTCGACCAGGTTCAGGGCGGGATGGGCCACGATGAGCACCGAGAGCACGAAGTCGCGTCCCGGGCGGATGGGATGCCAGCGGCACTCCAGTGAAGAGAAGTCCGCGCGTAGGTCCGACCGCCAATGGCGCTCCGGATGCACCGCGTAGTCCGTCCGCTCCTCCTTGACGTGCGCCTCGGCCGCCGCCAGGCCACCCCCTGAGAACAGGGTCCCCTCGTAGTACGGCGACAGGGGCATACTGGCGACCAGCACCGGCTTGCCCATCTCCAGGAGATCCGGCACGGGCACCACCCCTGCGGAGACCCGCAGCCGGAACCGCTCCCGAGCCATGCGCACCACATCGGCGAGCACCGCGCGCACCACCCCGTGCCTGCGGCGGGGGACCAGCAGCGAGGCCCCGTCTCCCCCGAATACGTAGGGCACCCGCCCGCCCGCCACTGCGGCGACCGCGGCGATCACCGCGGCACCCACGATGTTCACGGCCTTGTAGTGGCCGGAAGCGATGGCCTGGGTGGAATCGCGCACATCGGCGACCACCACACAGTGCTCCGCGGACGCTGCCCGGAAATGCCCGGGGTCGAGATATGCATGGAGTTCCATCGCCCCAGTCTACACCGCGCGGGTGCAACGACCCGCCGGGACACCCCGGCCGCCTTTGCGGCCGGGAGGCCGGGGGCTCAGTCTTCGGACACGGCGTCGGTCTGCAGACGCCCGTAGCGGTCTTCCAGGCGCACGATGTCGTCCTCGCCCAGGTAGCTGCCGGACTGGACCTCAATGAGCTCCAGCGGGATCTTCCCCGGATTCTCCAGACGGTGTTCGGCGCCCAAAGGGATATAGACCGATTGGTTTTCGCCCAGGAGCCGGGTCTCCGCGCCCACCGTCACGCGGGCCGTCCCCCGGACCACGATCCAGTGCTCGGAACGGTGGTGGTGGAGCTGCAGCGAGAGGCTCTGGCCTGGATGCACGGTGATGTGCTTGACCTGGAAGCGTTCGGCCGTATGGAGGGTCTCGTAGGCACCCCAGGGACGGTACACCTTGCGGTGCACACGGGCCTCCTCGCGGCCCGAGGCCTTGAGTCGCTCCACGATCCGCTTCACGTCCTGGGAACGGGCCAGAGGGGCCACCATGACCGCATCGGCAGTCTCCACGACGACCATCCCCTCCAGGTCCAGGGTCGCAACCAGCCGGTGTGTGGCGTGCACGTAGGAGCCGCGGGTATCCTCGGCCAGCACGTCGCCCACCAAGACGTTGTTCCCTGCGTCGCGGTCCTGGGCCTCCCACAGGGCCTCCCAGGAGCCCACGTCGCTCCATCCGGCGGCCAGCGGGACCACCACCGCGCGGTCGGTGCGCTCCATGACCGCATAATCGATGGAATTGGCGGGCGAACGAACGAAATGCGCCTCGTCCAGGCGCACGAAGTCCAAGTCCCGCGTGCGCGCCTCGAACGCCGCCCGGCAGGCCTCGGCCATTTCGGGTTCGTGAGCGGCCAGCTCGTGTAGATAGCGGCTGGCCAGGAACAGGAACATCCCGCTGTTCCAGTAGTAGTCGCCTGCATCCAGATATCGGCGGGCGGTCTCCGCGTCCGGCTTCTCCACGAAACGCTCCACCCGGTACACCCCCTCGGTCAGGGCCACGCCCCGCCGGATGTATCCGAACCCGGTCTCCGGCCGGCTGGGGACCACGCCGAACGTGACCAACCAACCTTGGCCCGCGGCCTCCGCACCCGTGCGCGCGGCGATACGGAACGCAGCCAGATCACGGACGAGGTGATCGGCGGGCAGCACGAGCAACACCGCATCCCCGTGCCGTTCGATGGCCTCCAGGGCCGCCACGGCAATCGCCGGAGCCGTGTTGCGACCCACCGGCTCCAAAAGGATGGCCCAATCCCGCACACCCGCGCGGCGCAGCTGTTCGGCGGCCATGAAACGATGTTCTTGGTTGCACACCACGATGGGCCCCTGCACGTCCTCGACGGCCTGTACACGGGCCAAGGTGCGCTCGAACAGGCTCTCGCTCCCCAGCAGGGGGATGAACTGCTTGGGATACAGCTCCCGGGACATGGGCCACAGGCGGGTCCCTGAGCCACCGGAAAGGATCACCGGAACCACTGGGAATTCACTCATCGGCACGTTCGCTCCGGTTCGACGCTCAACCCGCCCCCGGCTGCGGGGCCGGACCAGGTCGCCGCCCGCGGCGGCGCAGCTCCAGTATAAGGAGCACGAACAGCGCCGCCGAGATCCAAGGCGCATTTCCCCAGCGCACGAAGGGTGTCTCACCGCGCAATGGGGTCACCGTGGCGCGCAACACGCGGGTCTCGAACTGGGGAGCACGGGTGAGCACCGCACCGTAGGGATCCACGACGGCCGAAATGCCGGTGTTGGTGGCCCGCACCATGAACCGCCGCGTCTCCAGGGCCCGCAGCCTGGCGATGTGGAGGTGCTGGTGGGGGGCCAGCGAATCGCCGAACCAGGCATCGTTGCTCACATTGAGGAGCAGCTGTGCCTCGGGGAACGCCGCGGACGTCTCGCGGCCGAATGCGTCCTCGAAGCAGATGCCCACCCCGACAGGCCGGCCGTCGAGCATGTGCAACAGAGGCCGGCCCGTGCCGGGTGAGAGGTCGGACATGGGGATGACCAGCATGTCCCCCAGCCGCTGCAAGAGCCCGCGCAGCGGGAGATACTCGCCGAACATCACCAGATGCCGCTTGTCGTAGAACTCCGGCGGGTCACCCAGCCGCACCAGGCTGTTGTACATGCGGCGCCCATGCGGGTCGTACCGGAAGATCCCACTGATGAGGGTGACCCCGTCGGCCACCGCCTGTTCGGCCAGGGTCTGGAAATAGTCCCGCACGTCGCGGTAGAACGCCGGGATGGCCGTTTCGGGCCAGACGATCAGGTCCGCGTCCCAGTTGGCCGCCGTCAATTCCAGATACAGCGCCTTGGTGGGCTCGAACTGCTCCGGGGCCCACTTACGATCCTGGGCGATGTTGCCCTGGACCAGGGCGACCTCCAGAGGTGGGCCGGCGACCCGGGACCAGGGCCAGGTGTGCAGCCAGCCACCCGCGGCCAGCACGACGCCCAGGGCTACACCGAGCCACACGGCAGGCCGCAGGGGGGGTCGGCGCGACCACCAGACCAGGACACCGGCGACCCACAGGCCGATCCAACCCACCGCATAGGTGCCGACCACCGGAAAGTACCCGGCCAGCGGGGAGTCGGCATGGGGCTCTCCGGCCAACAACCATGGGAATCCGGTCAGGAACCAGCCACGGGTCCATTCGGCCAGGGTCCACAGGGCAGGATACGCGATCACCAGCCGTGACCCCGCCCCACGATACCGGTTACCGAGCGCGCCCACCATGGCCGGAAAGCCCGACAGCGCCAGGATGAACGCCGCCGTGATACCGGCGGCCAGCCAGCCAGGGGCCTGTCCGAACTCGTGGATGCTGTGGAAGACCCAGGAGACCCCCAGGCCGAAGAAGCCCAGGCCGAAGAGGAAGCCGCGCCAAGCGGCCCGTGCAACGCTCGCCTCCAGCCAGGTGGAGAACAACAGGACGGGCGCCAGCACGGCCAGCGGCCACCAGCCCAGCGGGGCGTAGGCGGCCACCCCGAGCGCACCAGCGGCCAGGGCGAGGGCATCGCCTGCCGGACCGGGGCGTACCACCTCAGGTCCCGTGCGGCTCCGGGACCCGTTCCACCTCCAGGAGATGGATGCGCCGGTTGTCCGCTCTCAGCACCTTGAAACGCAGCCCGTCGAGCTCCACGGTCTCGCCGCGTTTGGGCAGGTGCCCGAAGCGGTGCAGGACCAGCCCGCCGATGGTGTCGAACTCCTCGCGCGCGAAGTCCGTGCCCAGGGCCTCGTTGAAGTCCTCGATGGGGGTCAGGGCCTTGACGGTGAACCGGTCCGGGGCCCGCTGCACCACGTAGCGGCCCTCCTCGATGTCGTGTTCGTCCGTGATCTCGCCGACGATCTGTTCCAGCACGTCCTCGATGGTGATCAGCCCCGCCACACCGCCGTACTCGTCCACCACGATGGCCATGTGATTGCGGCTCTTGCGGAACTCTCGAAGGAGGACGTTGAGGCGCTTGCTCTCCGGGATCAGGGTGGCCGGGCGCAGCACGTCGTCGATGTCGAACGCCGCCTCGTCGCCGTCGGCGAAATAGCGCAGCAGGTCCTTGGCCAGCAGGATCCCCTTGACCTCATCGCGGCTCTCGCCCACCACCGGAAAGCGTGAATGCGCCGAGTCCACGATGATGGGCAGCATCTCGCGCAGGCCCGCCTCTGCCGGGACCACGACCATCTGCGCACGCGGGATCATCACGTCGCGCACCCGCAGCTCGGAGACCTGGAGCACACCCTCGATCATCTCCAGGGCATCGGCCTCCAGCAGCCCCCGCGCCTGCGCCCGGCGCAGCAACTCCACCAGCTCGTCCAGGTTCTCCGGCTCGGCCACGAACGCCTGGCTGAGCCGTTCCAGCCACCCCCAAGGCGCCCGTTTGCCGTCCGACTGTGCCGTCATCATGCCCTACCCCCCCTCGCGGGCGTCTTGCATCCGGGTGCCCGCCGCGCACATTCCCAGTGAGTCCGCCACGCACTCACTGGGGCACCTCGTACGGGTCCCCGTAACCCAAGCGCGTGAGGATCCGGGTCTCCAGCGCCTCCATCCGGCGGGCGTCTTCGGGCTGTGCGTGGTCGTGACCGAGCAGGTGGAGCACCCCATGGACCACCAGATGGGCCCAGTGGGACTCCGTCGACTTGCCCTGGTCTCGCGCCTCCCGGTGCACCAGGGGTGCGCAGATCACCAGGTCCCCGAGGACTTCCATGGGCACCCCGGGTGGGGCGTCCAGGGGGAAGGAAAGCACATTGGTGGGGCGGTCCAGTCCGCGGTAGCGGCGGTTCAGGTCCCGGCTCTCGGTCTCTGCGACGATGCGGATGGTCAATTCCCCGGCGACTCCGGGGGCTGCCGCCTGGACCCAGCTCCGGAACTGCGCGTCAGTGGGTGTCTCGTAGCCCGGGGCCAGACGCTGCACGGTGAGCTCCAGGGCCTGTTCCGATGCGGACCCTTTGCGGGCGTCCGAACCCGGGCCGCCACTGGGCGGAGGCTGCTCTTCGGGGTCAACCATGGGCGCTCAGGCGGCCTCGTGTGCCTCGTAGGCCTGGACGATGCGTTGCACCAGGGGATGGCGAACCACGTCCTGCGCCGTGAAGAAAGAGAACCGTACGCCCTCCACGTCGCGCAGCACCTCGACCACGTGGCGCAGTCCGGACTGGCGGTTGGGCGGCAGGTCGGTCTGGGTGACGTCCCCCGTGACCACGGCCTTGGATCCGAAGCCGATCCGGGTCAGGAACATCTTCATCTGTTCCACCGTGGTGTTCTGGGCCTCGTCGAGGATGACGAAGGCCTCGTTGAGGGTCCGGCCGCGCATGTAGGCCAGTGGGGCCACCTCGATGACGTTGCGTTCCATGAGGCGCTCCACCTTTTCGAACCCCATCATCTCGAACAATGCGTCGTACATGGGACGCAGATAGGGATCCACCTTCTGCGCCAGATCCCCGGGGAGGAATCCCAGACGCTCCCCGGCCTCCACGGCGGGCCGCACCAGGACCAGGCGCCGGACATGGTCCTGCTCCAGGGCCTCCACGGCACAGGCCACTGCCAGATAGGTCTTGCCGGTGCCGGCCGGCCCGATGCCGAAGCTCAGGTCCGCACTGCGGATGGACTCGATGTACTCGGCCTGGACCCGACCGCGGGGTCTCACCTTCCCACGCCGGGTGCGTACGGGGTCCACCTCGATGTGCGAGGGCTCGTCCGCACGCCCCAGCAGCTCGGCCACTCCCGATTCCTGCAGGTGCAGGTGCACCTGGGAGGGCGTGAGGGCCTCGCCGTCGGCGCTCTCGTAGAGGTGGCGCAACACCGCAGCGGCCGCCTCGGCCGAGCGTTCCTCACCGATGATGTTGAAACGGTTGCCGCGACTGTTGATTTCCACGCCGAGCCGCCGCTCCAGCTGACGTAGGTGTGCGTTCATGGGGCCACAGAGATTCGCCAGCCGCGGATTGTCGAATGGCTCCAGCGTCAGATCGATACTTGCAGGTCGTGTGTTCAAGCTACGTTGGGGATGGTTTCCTCTAGGTTTCGGATGATGCCCCGCAGGGAGTTGGACAGAGCAGCGGTGATCTCGATCTGGGCGAAACGCCCCACAGCCTCCGGTGGACCAGGGAAGTTCACCACCCGGCTGTTCTCCGTACGGCCCTGCAACTCCCGGGGGTCGCGCTTGGAAGGGCCCTCCACCAGCACGCGCTGCACGCTGCCCACCATGGCGCGCGAGATCGCATCGGCGTTGGCCTGGATGCGGGCCTGCAGGACCCGCAGCCGACGCTTCTTCTCGCTCAGCGGCACGTCGTCCGGCAGACTGGCGGCCGGCGTACCCGGCCGCGGACTGAAGATGAAACTGAACGACTGGTCGAAACCCACTGCATCGATGAGGTCCAGGGTGGCCTGGAAATCGGCCTCCGTCTCGCCCGGGAAACCGACGATGAAGTCGGAAGACAGCGAAATCCCTTCCCGGGCCGCCCGCAGGCGTTCGACGATCTCCATGTACTGAGCCGCCGTATGGCCGCGTTTCATGAGCCGCAGGATGCGGTCGGAGCCGCTCTGTACGGGGAGGTGCAAGAACCCCGCCAGCTCCGGGACCTCGGCGAAGGCCGCGATGAGGCTGTCGCTCATCTCCAGCGGGTGGGAGGTCGTGAACCGGATGCGTTCGATCCCCTCCACGGCTGCCACGTAGTGGATGAGCAGGGCGAGGTCCGCCACGTCGCCGTCCGGTGTCGCGCCCCGATAGGCGTTGACGTTCTGCCCCAGCAGGGTGACCTCACGCACCCCTTGGCGGGCCAGACCCACCACCTCGGCGATGACGTCGTCGAAGGGCCGGCTCACCTCCTCCCCGCGGGTGTAGGGCACCACGCAGAAGCTGCAGTACTTGCTGCAGCCCTCCATGACCGAGACGAACGCCGTGGGCCCCTCGGCCCGCGGCTCGGGCAGGCAGTCGAACTTCTCGATCTCCGGGAAGCTGACGTCGATCACGGGGCGGCGCCCGGTCCGCGCCGCACGGATCATCTCGGGCAACCGGTGCAGGGTCTGGGGACCGAACACCACGTCCACGTAGGGCGCCCGTCGGCGCAGGGCCTCGCCCTCCTGACTGGCGACGCAGCCGCCCACGCCGATCACCACATGAGGGCGTTGGTCCTTGTGCGCCCGCCAGCGGCCCAGGGTGGAGAAGACCTTCTCTTGGGCCTTCTCGCGGATGGAGCAGGTATTGAGCAGGAGCACATCGGCGCGTCCGGGGTCGGTCGTGCGCTGCAGACCCAGGCGCTCGCGCAGCACGTCGGCCATCCGGGCCGAGTCGTACTCGTTCATCTGACAGCCCTGGGTCTCGATGTAGAGGCGTCCCTCCATGCGGCCCTATTTTACCGCGAACCCTGGCTGGCCGCGAAAGCACATGCCCGCGGACTCGGCCTTTCCGTCGTGAGAGGGAGGCGATCGTCGAGTGCAGGACTTCACACACCCGCCATATGCCGTTCCCAGACCCAGGCGTGGCGCAAGATGTCCTCCAGATCGCCATACCGCGGCGACCAGCCCAGCTCGGCCGTGATCCGCCGCGAGTCGGCCACCAGCCGTGCGGGATCGCCTGGCCGGCGGCTCCCCAACCGCTGCGGGATTTCCCTACCGGTCACCCGACGCGCCGTATCGATCACCTCACGCACCGAGTACCCGGCCCCGTTGCCCAGGTTGTACCGGGCGCTGGGGGCACCGTCGAGCAATGCGTCGAGCGCCAGCAGATGAGCCTGACACAGGTCCACCACATGGATGTAGTCCCGGATACAGGTGCCGTCCGGGGTGTCGTAGTCCTCGCCGAACACGGTGATCGACTCGCGCCGACCGGATGCGGCCTGGAGCACCAGCGGGATGAGATGCGTCTCGGGGTCGTGCCGCTCTCCGACACGGCCCTCCGGATCGGCGCCCGCAGCGTTGAAATAGCGCAGCGCCACGGCCCGCAGACCGTAGGCACGATCGTAGTCCTCCAGCAGCTGTTCCACCATCCATTTGCTGCGGCCATAGGGATTGATGGGGCCCTTGGGATGCGCCTCGTCGATGGGTACGGAGCGAGGCTCGCCGAAGATGGCCGCCGTGGAGGAAAAGATGAAGGCATCCACCCCGTGGCGGCGCATGGCGTCCAGTAGCACCTGGGTGGCCGCGAAGTTGTTCCGGTAATACTTGCCCGGGTCGCGCACCGACTCCCCCACCTCGATGAAGGCTGCAAAATGCATCACCGCATCGGGCGGGTCCGACGCCAGCAGCCCATCGAGCAACTGTCCATCGCCCAGGGAACCCTCGATCAACCGGCCCGCGAGCACCGCTTCGCGGTGCCCGGAGCTGAGATCGTCCAGCACGGTGACGCGGTGCCCCGCCTGATCCAGCGCCAGGACCATGTGTGAGCCGATGTAGCCTGCGCCGCCGACTACCAGCACGTGTGCCATCGCCTTGGCCTCCTTCGATGCTGAGCGGGGCAGGGTACCCCATCCGGCAGTGCACAGGCGGGCCGCGGCGCACAGAAACGCGCACCGCGGCCCAGGCTGCGACCTCGGATCGGCCGGTGACTAAAAGAGGGCCGAGGCAGGGCTGTTGGGATTGATGATGGTCTGTCGTGCGCCCAGTCCCGGCGAATGGATCACGCTGAAGGAGACCACGCCGCCGCCGTCACACCCCACGTCCGTGTACGTGCCGGGCAGGCTCCCGGCGATGGGCACGCAGACGTCCGGGTCCCCGTCGGCATCCCCCGCCGAGATCGGGGGTGCGAAGCGGATGAAGCCGTTGGTATAGTCGGCCGGCCGGCCGGCGATGGCGGCCGGATCGATTACGTTCAGCTCCTTGTTGGGCAGGGTCAGTTCGACCACCTTGCGGTTCTGCTCGTGGTCGAACAGCTCCACCGAGTAGGTGACCCCAGGCCCGCCGATGGTCTCCGCAGACCACAGCACGATCTGCGTGGTGTCCCCACCGCCCACGGAATAACGCAGGTCCAGCTCGACGGGCTCACCCCCGGTCAGCGAGAATCCCGCCAAGAGCAGATTGGGTGCCGCGGAGATCAGCCTGGTGAGGCTGGTGGCGTTCAATGCGGCCAGGTTGACAGGGCCCGTTTCAGTCTCGGCGAAGTCGTAGGACTCCACCGGCCAGGTGGGCACGAAGGCCACGTCGGTCTCGCCCACGACGGCATAGAAGCCCTCGGCGCTCAGGCAGCCCCACTGCCCCTCGCCCGCCGCCAGCATGCCATCGTTGTTCGGATCGAGCACGAAGAGCAGGTAGCCGGGCTGCCCTCTCACTGTGTCGCCTCCTTCCGTGGCCCAGATGAAGGGATAGATGTCGTTGTGTGTCATCTGAAAACTGCCGCCCTTGACCGGATTGGAGTTGACGTCGAAGAAGGTCCAGTAGACGCGCGCCTGGGTCGCGTCCCCGCCGCCCGAGGTGAACGGGCAGGTGGTGGTGTCCGCGCTCATCAGCGCCACCGCAGTGGTCTCGGCCGCCCCGTCGTGGATGGCGTAGGGCACGAGCACCCCTACGCCGCGCGTGCCCATGGTATAGGCCGACGCCGATCCAGCGACCCCCGTCAGGGCGCCCAAAAGCAGCATGTTCAAGCCACGAATGCTCATGCGAGTTCCTCCCATGGTTCTGGACGTCGCGTCCGGACCTGCCGGTTGTTCCCGCGATGTCGTTGCAACAGCCGCGTATCGTGCCATACAAACCCGCCAGGCTTCCTGCAGAGTCCCGTCGGGCGGCCCGCGTCACAACCCCCTGGCCCCTGGAACCTGGCCGGAGACCCGGGCCTCTTCCAGGGGAGCCCCCTCACCCAGTCGGGCACGCACGGCCTCGAGCAGGGCACGTGCCGGCTCCGCCAGCGGCTCGTCGGGCGCGTCGGCCAACGCCTCCAGCAGGACGCAGAGCTGGGGAAGCAGGGCCGGGAACATCTGGTGCAGGTCCTCCTGGCGGCCCGCCCGCGCCAGGACCAGTGCCTGGTCCAACGAGATGGGGAGACGGTCGGGGGTCGGCTCCACCGTCTCCATGACCAGTTTGCTGCCCCCCTCGTCCAGAGCACGGCGGAGCAATTCGGTGGCGCGCGCCAGGGCCGCATCGAAGTCGCTCGCCCCGTCGGCCACTCCAGCGCTGTGCAACAGGCCCGCGCTCGCCGTCATACGAAAGCGGGTCTCGCCAAGACGGTAGACCGTTTGATTGATGAGGGAGACCACTCGGTCGGCCAGCTTGCGCGCCCCCTTGGCGTTGGCCCCGGGCATGACCACGACGAATTCCGCGGTCCCCACGCGGGCCACCACGTCCTCACGCCGAGCGCAGGCCCGGATGATGCGGGCCACGTTGACCAGCACCTTGTCACCCACGCGCTGTCCGGCCTTGCGTACCAGGACGCTGTACTTGTCGATGGACAGGCGCAGCACCGAGATGTCGGCGTTCTGCCGCGCGGCGAAGGCCATCAGCTCCGCACCGTGCTCGTCCAGATAACGCTGGTTGCCGAGCCCGGTGAGCGAGTCGATGGTGCTGCGGGAGGCCAGCAGCTGCCGGGTCTGCTCCAGCTTCTTCATGGTCTCGCCGTGCTGTGCATAGGAGCGCGCACGCGCGAGAATCTGGATGGGATCGAAGGGCTTGGAGATGAAGTCGCTGGCGCCGAGGGACATGGCGCGCCGCTTCATGGTCTCGTCGTCCTCGTGCCCGGTGAGGATGATGACCGGAAGCTGGTTGATGCGCGTGTGGACGGAGTCGCGGATGTCGCGCAGCAGCTGGAAGCCGTTCTTGTTCGGCATCATCAGGTCGGTGAAGACGACCTGCACCCCGTGCTCGCGCTGAATGATCTCCCAGGCCTCGAGCCCGTCCCTGGCCTCGACGATGGTGAACTCTTCGTCCAGGATGCGCTGCAGCGCCCGGCGCATCATGGCCGAGTCGTCGACCACGAGGATGACGGGCTTCTCCAGCTCGACGGGCGGAGCCGCGCTGGTGGTGGTCTCGGTGGGCAGCATGGCGTTCCCGGCCGGCCGTTCTCCTTGCACACTGTCCATCAGGGTAACGGAAGGCAAGGGGTGGCGGGTATCCGCTTCGTCCGGGGCACGGTGCCGCTCGTACCGCCGCTCCCGCACGCCGGCCGTGCCCGACCGCCCCCGGATGTCCAAGCCGTGATGTCCGAGCCGCCGGAGGCCGGGGCTCAGGCCGATACGGAACGGCGTGCGGCCCGGCGCCGCTCCCCTTCCTGGAGCAGCTTCTTGCGCAGGCGCACGGCCTTGGGCGTGACCTCCACCAGCTCGTCGTCGCCGATGAACTCCAGGGCCTGCTCCAGGGTGAGCCGCAGCGGCGGGGTGAGGAGGATGTTCTCGTCGTTGCCCGCGGCACGGATGTTGGTGAGTTGCTTGGCTCGGGTGGGATTGACCACCAGATCGTTGCCGCGGCTGTGGACGCCCACGATCATGCCCTCGTAGACCGCCTCCCCGGGGCCGATGAACAGCCGCCCGCGTTCCTGGAGGTTGAACAGGGCGTAGGCCAGGGCCTTGCCGGTCACGTTGGAGACCAGTACGCCGTTGGGACGCCGCGCCGCGGCGGCGGGCTGCAGTGGCCCGTAGGCGTCGAAGACGTGATGGAGGATGCCGCTGCCCGAGGTGGCGGCGAGAAACGGGCCCCGCAACCCGATCAGACCCCGTGCCGGCATCCGGTAGTCCATGCGCACACGACCGGTCCCGTCGGGCT
>JALVEU010000265.1 GCA_027030565.1 Gammaproteobacteria bacterium
GAGGTCCACGATCTCCCCGGGTTGCACCGGCAGGAAGCGTTCCAGGAAGGTGTCGAACCGGCGTTCGCCGATGAAGCAGATTCCCGTGGAGTCCTTGCGTGCCGCATTGGGCAGCCCGAGCCGCCGGGCGATGCCGCGCACCTGTGCCTTGGTCAGCGCACCCAACGGGAAGACCACACGCGCCAGCTGATGCTGCTCGAGGCGATGCAGAAAATAAGTCTGGTCCTTGTCCGGATCGGCGGACAGGCGCAGTCGCCAGCCCTGCGCGGTGGCGGCCCGCCGGGCGTAGTGGCCCGTGGCCACTGCCTCGGCGCCGCCTGCCAGCGCGTGCTCGAGGAAGGCCTTGAACTTCACTTCACTGTTGCACAGCACGTCCGGATTGGGCGTGCGGCCGGCGGCGTATTCGGCGAGGAAATGGGCGAAGACCCGTTCCCAGTACTGGTCCGAGAAGTTGACACGCTCCAGTTCGAGGTCCAGCCGCGCGCAGACCTGCTCGGCATATCGCAGGTCTTCGGCCGCCGCGCAGTGGCCCGCGCGGTCGTCTTCCTCCCAGTTCTTCATGAACAGGGCGCGAACTCGATGGCCCTGCTCGCGTAGGATCCAGGCGGCAACGGCGGAATCCACGCCTCCGGACAGGCCTATGACGACGTCCATGATTCCGCCTCTGCGTGCAGATGGGGGGCCAGGGTCGATCCGTGGCGCCGGCTGCGCGGGCAGCCTGCGCCGCAGCACCAGACCCACGCTGCGGGGCGGCGCGCCCACACCGCCTGCCACGCTGCCGGGTTGGGTGGGTCTTCGAACTCGGCTGCCATGGCCACGTGCGGGCGGGCCATGATTGCGCCCAAAACTTTTCGGCTCATGCTGGTCAAACAAATTGGACGCGGGTATGGCCGGCGGGGGCCTCATCCGGTCCGAACCGGCCGACCATCCTGCGTGACTCCTGGATTTCTTTCCACGGTTTGCCCCGTGCGGTATAACTTACCGCAACGGGGTTGAAGCACTTGACCGACCACAGCGATCAGACGGGAAGCGATGAGCGAGCGGAATGCGAATCCGGGGCTGGACGACGCGATCCAGGTTCAGGAGGCCAAACCCAAGCTCAAGCCGCCGCCCATGTACAAGGTGGTGCTGATCAACGACGACTACACGCCCATGGAGTTCGTGGTGCATGTGCTGGAGGCGTTTTTCCAGATGAACCGCGAGAAGGCGACGCGCATCATGCTGCATGTGCACACCCGGGGAAAGGGGATCTGCGGGGTCTACACTCGGGACATCGCCGAGACCAAGGTCGCGCAGGTCAACGACTATGCCCGCGCCAACGACCATCCGCTGCTCTGCACGATGGAGGAGGCCTGAGGAGCGCGCATCGTATCGCCCCGCCATCGCGTATGGGTGTGCGATCGGACCCTCCCGAACCCACCCGGCCCCGGCCGGCAGATGATGAAGGTACATCATGTTAGACAAGGAGCTTGAACTCACGCTCAACAAGGCGTTTCGCGAGGCTCGGCAGAAGCGCCACGAATTCATGACGGTGGAGCATCTCCTCCTGGCGCTGACGCGCAACGAGACTGCCGCCGAGGTGCTGCGTGCCTGCGGTGCCGATCTGCCCCTGTTGAGCCGACAGCTCGAAGAGTTCATCGAAGCCAACACCCCGATTCTCCCCGAGGGCGACACCCGCGACACCCAGCCGACCCTGGGGTTTCAGCGGGTGCTACAGCGGGCGGTGTTCCACGTCCAGTCCTCCGGCAAGAAGGAGGTCACGGGGGCCAACGTCCTGGTGGCCATCTTCGGGGAGCAGGACTCCCAGGCGGTCTATCTGCTCAGTCAGCACGACGTGGCGCGCCTGGACGTTGTCAACTACATCTCACATGGCATTTCCAAGGTGTCCGACGAGCGTGACGACGCCCCCTCCTCATCGGAGAGCGGCAATCAGGAGGGCAAGGAACAGGCGAAGAAGCCGCTGGAGAGCTTTGCCACCAACCTCAACGAGCTCGCCCGGCAGGGCAAGATCGATCCTTTGATCGGCCGCGATCTGGAGATCGAACGCACGATCCAGATCCTGTGCCGGCGACGCAAGAACAACCCCCTGTTCGTCGGCGAGGCCGGGGTGGGCAAGACCGCCATCGCCGAGGGACTGGCCAAGAAGATCGTCGACGGGGAGGTACCCGAGATCCTGGCCGACGCCGTCATCTGGTCCCTGGACCTGGGGGCGCTGGTGGCCGGCACCAAGTACCGCGGCGACTTCGAGAAGCGGCTCAAGGGCGTGCTCGCCCAGCTGAGAAAGATGCCGCACGCGATCCTGTTCATCGACGAGATCCACACCATCATCGGTGCGGGTTCGGCCTCGGGCGGGGTCATGGACGCCTCCAACCTGATCAAACCCATGCTGGCCAGCGGTGAGCTGCGCTGCATCGGTTCGACCACCTATCAGGAGTACCGGGGCATCTTCGAGAAGGACCGGGCGCTGGCCCGCCGCTTCCAGAAGATCGACGTGCCCGAGCCCTCCGTGGACGAGACCTACAAGATCCTGCTGGGGCTCAAGGACCGGTTCCAGGAGCACCACGGGGTGCGATACACGAATCCAGCCTTGCGCGCGGCGGCCGAGCTGGCCGATCGTTTCATCCACGACCGGCACCTGCCCGACAAGGCCATCGACGTCATCGACGAGGCGGGTGCGCGGATCCGCCTGCAGCCTGCGGCCACACGCAAGAAGACCGTCACGGTGCGTGACGTGGAGGCCATCGTGGCCAAGATGGCACGCATCCCACCCAAGAACGTCTCCAAGTCCGACATGGAGATGCTCCGGACCCTGAATCGCGATCTCAAGATGGTGGTCTTCGGGCAGGACGAGGCCATCGATACCCTGACCACGGCCATCAAGCTCTCGCGCTCGGGGTTGGGCGACGCCCAGAAGCCCATCGGTAGTTTCCTGTTCGCAGGGCCCACGGGCGTGGGCAAGACCGAGGTCACGCGCCAGCTCGCGCGGCTCATGGGCATCGAGCTGATCCGCTTCGACATGTCCGAATACATGGAACGCCACACGGTCTCACGGCTGATCGGTGCGCCTCCGGGCTACGTGGGTTTCGACCAGGGCGGCCTGCTCACCGACGCTGTGCTCAAGTCGCCTCATGCGGTGTTGCTGCTCGACGAGATCGAAAAGGCCCATCCCGACGTGTTCAACCTGCTCCTGCAGGTCATGGACCACGGCACGTTGACCGATACCAATGGACGCAAGGTGGACTTCCGCAACGTGATCCTGGTGATGACCACCAACGCGGGCGCCGAGGAGCAGAGCCGGCGCAGCATGGGATTCACCCAGCAGGATCACTCCTCCGACGCCATGGAGGTGATCCGGCGCAGCTTCACGCCCGAGTTCCGCAATCGGCTGGATGCCATCGTGCAGTTCCGGGCGCTGAACCGCGAACACATCGGGCAGGTGGTGGACAAGTTCATCAGCCAGCTCAACGCCCAGCTGGAGGAGAAGGGCGTGCACCTGCTGGTGGACGATGCGGCCCGCGAGTGGCTGGCCGATGCGGGCTACGATCCCAAGATGGGTGCCCGGCCCATGGCCCGGGTGATCCAGGAGCGGATCAAGAAACCGCTGGCCGAAGACATCCTGTTC
The DNA here is from genome assembly GCA_027030565.1 of Gammaproteobacteria bacterium. Classification (GTDB taxonomy): domain Bacteria; phylum Pseudomonadota; class Gammaproteobacteria; order JAJDOJ01; family JAJDOJ01; genus JALVEU01. Next base: position 3,623 of record JALVEU010000265.1, read on the forward strand.
GGCCGGCTGGCCAAGGGTGGAGAGGTGCACGTGACGGCCGAGGGCGGTGAGCTGGTGCTCCACGTGGAGGAGGCCGAGACCGCCTGAACGGATCCGGCGCTCCCCCGGCGCATCGAATCGGACCCCCAGATTCCGCCGCTACCCACGAGGTGCGGCGTTTTTGTGCGTGCACGTGTGGCCTGAACCCGCCGGGCCGTGCGACAACTTGCCGCATTCCTTCCTCCAGTCCCGCCACCGATAATGCGCCCCCGGCAGATCGCCGCGGGAGGTAGCCCTGTCTCACACGGGTGCGTTTCGATCCTGGCCGTTTCGCTGAGCGGTGTGCGTCGTTGGGCGGCTGTGGAGACGGAGACTCGGGCCGGGGGTCGAGGGCCGACTGTGGCCTGTGCCACCTGCTTGGCGGGCTGGATCCCGGCGTACTGGACGACCCGGCCCAGGAAGACTTGCTGCTGCACAACATCACCGAATCGTTGATACTCGTCGCGGTCGAGAGGTAGCGGCGCAGGAACATTCGGAAAAAATGAGGGTGAAGGCGGGGGAGGTCCATCCATCGCGCGAGCACCTTGCACGCCTGTTCTGGCTGCGCAACATCGCCATCGTCGCCGAGATCCTGGGGGTGGCGGCTGCGGTGGGTCTGCTCGGATTGCAGCTGCCCCTGCTGCCTGTGGGACTGGCGATCCTGGGCTGGGGGCTGTTCAACGCGTTCGTGGGCAGGCGCCTGGCCCGGACCCGGCGCGTGCAGCTCCGCGAGCTGCGGCTGCAGCTCGTGGTGGACGTGGTTCAGATCACGGTGGTGCTGGCCTTGACGGGCGGTGCGGCCAATCCCTTCGTCTCCATCTATCTCATTCCCATCGCGGTGTCGGCGGCCATCCTGCCCCGGCGCGATACCTGGGTCTTCGCCGGGATCGCGGTGGCCGCCTATGCGTTCCTGCTCCTGGGTTTCGACGGTGTGGGCCACGGGGATCACGATGCAGTGGCGCGCAGCTTTCACCTGCATGTCATCGGCATGTGGGTGCATTTTGTCTTGGCTGCCGCCCTGGTGGCCGGTTTCGTGGCGGGCATGTCGGCCACGGTGCGCCGCCAGCAACGCATGCTGGCGGAGGCCCGGGAGCGTGCGCTGCGCGACGAGCAGCTGGTCAGGTTGGGAGCCCTGGCCGCCAGCGCGGCGCACGAGATGGGCACGCCCCTGGGCACCATGGCCCTGATGCTGGACGAAGTCGAGGACGCAGCGGACGTCACCACCCGCCGGGAGGTCGTGGAAGTGCTGCGGCGGCAGATCGAGCGCTGCCGCGAGGCGCTGGGAAACCTCTCTGCCGCGGCCGGCGAGGTACGGGTGGACGACGGCGATCCCATGGCGGCCGATCGGTTCCTGGAAGGCTTTCTCGCCCGCTGGCGGGAGGGGCATCCGGATGCCGAGGTCGACGTGCGCTGCAGCGGTCGCGGCGAGCCGCCGCGGGTACTCGCCGAACGAACCCTGGAGCACGCGCTCGGTAACCTGCTCGACAACGCCGTGCGCGCCGGAGGCGGCCGGGTGGAGGTGGTGCTGGAATGGCAAGGTGACCAGGTATGGATCGGGATTCAGGATCGGGGTCCGGGCCTGGCCGGGTTCGGAGGGATGGAACCGGGGCACGGTCCGGCGCCGGAGGGAAGCGGCCTGGGGCTGGGGCTGTTCCTGTCTCGTGCCATCATCGAACGCCTGGGCGGGCGGCTGCGGTTACAGGATCGTCCGGGTGGGGGTCTGATCACCCGGGTGGAGCTGCCGGTGGTGTAGCCTATGCGCGAGCAGATGCTCATCGTCGACGACGACCACGACTTCGCCTCGGTTCTGGCACGGGCCATGCGCCGCAGAGGATTTGCCGTGGCGGTGGCGCACGACGTGGACGAGGCCTTGTCCCTGGCACGGGAGCAGACGTTCCATCGGGCCGTGGTGGACCTGCGCCTGGGAACCGCCTCGGGGCTGCCCCTGATCGTGAGCCTGCTGGAGATCCAGGCACAGATCCGGATCGTGGTGCTGACCGGGTATGCCAGCATCGCCACGGCCGTGGAGGCGGTCAAGCTGGGCGCCGTCCACTACTTGGCCAAACCCGCCGAGCCCGATCGGATCGTGGCGGCCTTCGGGCGTGAGCGCGGGGATCCGCACGTGGACCCCGCACCCGTGCCCATGTCGCCCCGCAGGCTGGAATGGGAGCACCTGCAGCGTGTGCTCCAGGAGCACGGCGGCAACGTCTCTGCGGCTGCGCGGGCCCTGGGGCTGCATCGCCGGACCCTGCAGCGCAAACTGAGCAAGCGTCCCGCCCGTCGTTAGCGGGTGTGGTGCCGGCGAGGCGGGTCCAGCTGGGTGGCGAACCCGTGCAGGAACCGCCTCCGCTGGCGCAGGTCCCGAAAGAGCCAGACACGCAGGCCCCGTGCATCCCGGGCGAGCACATAGTCCCGCCGGATGTCCCCCCCGTCCCACCACCCGGTCTCGATTCGTTCCGGCCCGTTTTCCGATTCCAGCGTTTCGCCGTGGAGCAGACCCCGTGCGGGCAGGGGAACCGGTCGTCGAAGCAGCCAGAGTGGGCGCGGAGCGCGCGGTAGGAAATCGCGCTCCCCAGACCCCACCGACTCGGGGCGTGGGTCGCCGGACCGGCGTAGTCTTTTCAGGGCCCCCGGTCCGAGGCGTGCCCGCACCCGTTGCAGGGTCCATGTCCAGCTCTCCTGAGTCTCTGCAGCCCGGCTGAGGAGCTCCCCTTCCCGGGGGGTGGCGGGCTGGATCGCGTCGGCACGCAGGTGCAGCGCAGTCACGGGGGCAGGCAGTCGCGCGTTCTCCAGGTGGATCCGCAGGAGCTCGCCCAGGCAGCCCACGTCGTGGCTGGGGCTCCGGAGCTCGATGCGCAAGCAGGTGGGAGGACGCCGGTCGTGGAAAAGCTCCAGTGTGAAACCGGGCACCGCCGCTCCTCGCTGCCCCAGCCATCGGCCCAGATCCTGCAGGAGGTTCTCGGCGGCGCCATGGAGGCGGTCGGCCTGGCAGGTCTCTGAAGGCAGTTCCAGGGTGCGCCGATAGCGTTCGGGGGGATGCCAGGGGGCCAGGACCTCTGTTTGCTCTCCCTGCAGACGGGCCAGCCAGTCCGTGAACGCCCTACCGAAGCGGCGGGCCAGGCCGGCGCGGGGCAGACGCATCAGATCCCCGAGGGTGCGGATCCCCGTCTGGCGCAGGCGGCGTCGCAGATGTTCGGGCCAGGGTGCCACGTGGACGGGAACGTTTCGCAACGCCGCCAACAGATCCGGGCACGTCTGCGCGATGCGGGTCTTTCCGGGAAGGCGGGCGAGCAGGCGGCTGGCAGCCGGAGTGGGCGTGAGGGCCAGCCGGCTCTCGTGACCCTGGCGGCGGAGCCCACGGCGAACCGCCCGGCACAGGGCCTCGGGACCGCCGAAGAGCGTTAGACTCCCGTAGACCTCGAGCAGCAGGAGATCGGGGGGCTCGGGCACCACGATCGGGGTGAACCGGTTCGCCCATGCGGCCAAGGCCATCAAACGGCGCTGTTCGGCGCGTGTGTCCCGCATGCGCGTGGTGAGACCCGGTGACAGGGCACAGGCCGTGGCCAAGGTCATGCCCGGCTGCACGCCCGCCCGTTCCGCCTTCGGAGAGGAGGCGTAGATGATGGTCAGGCCCGCACGCGACTCCACCACTGCGTCCATCGGATCCGAAGACGTGCCTGAGAGGGAATGCTCGGTAGGGGTCCCCAGGGCCTCCAAGGCCAGGCGGGGCAGATGAATGCCCAGCCAGAGGACCTGGCGCCGTGGATGTCCGGCCCTCGGCCGCTGGGGTGCAGGCGCCGGCTCCGGGAGGGGAAGCGGGTGGCCGTGAAGGGCGAGGCCGGACATGGACCGAGGTCTCCTCCTATTTCGGTGTGGGGTCGATGGGATGAGCCGGAGGCGTGCTCCGGTCCAGGCGGATCCGATGCCGGCGGAGTGTCCCGTGGATCTTGGTGAACTCGACCGAGAGCCCGGTGCGCAGAGGGCGTACGCGGAGGCGTATCCCCGCAGCCGAGGGCCGGTCGTGGCCTCGGGAACGAAACAGCACCCCAATCCCTGCGCCTTGGGCGGCTGCGAGCCGCAGGCGGCGCAGCGCAGCCCGGGAGGCGTCTCGAACCCAGCACAGGGCGATGGCACAGGCAGGGCAGCGAAGGCACTGTTCCATGACCCACAGGCCCTGCGCATCGGTTCCGGGATCGTCCACAACGAGGACCCGTTCGGGCGTGATCCCCCAGGCCTGCAGCCCGGGTGCATGGAGTGTCCAAGGCGGGGCGATCCAGACCGCCCACCGTTCCGCGACTGTGCCCGCGGCCATGGCCGGGAGGAACAGTTCCGTGCCCAGATGGGGCAGAGGGGCGGCGTCCACTTCCATGAGCACGCCGACCGGCCAGCCCCGACCCGGAAGTATCCGGTCCAGGGCCTCGAACCCGGTGGACACGCACGCCGGGTGATGCCCCCCTCCGTCCTGTCCCCGCCACAAGCGTCCCGCGCTCATGGCGGCCTGAATGTCTGGTGATGGATCCATGGGAAATCCCCGCCTGAATACTGAATATAATATCAGCATCTAGGAGACATGGCTTGCACACCCGGAGATCGGATGGATCGGCGTGTGGCCTTTCCGCAGGGGCACCGGTCTCCTTGGACCTCGTCCCTTGAATTTGCCTCCCGCACGCGGCGCCGCTACCATCACGGCGGCCATGGAGCGACAAGATCTCCATCTGCGGGTCCTCAGAACCGACGTGGCCGGCATGCCCTTGGAGTGGATCGACTACCAAGACGCCGTGCGCCTCTACCACGCCGGACAGGTGGCCTATGCCTGCGGCAGCCTGCTCTATCGCATCCGTGGAGGGATCAACGCGCGCACGGGTCGGCGCAGCGTCATCGAGGTCAACTCCATCGTGGCCACCCACGGTGTGCGTCCTCCCGTGCACGAGGACTACACGCCTCCTTTGAACAATCTCGCCCTGTTCCGCCGCGACGCCTTCCTTTGCCTGTATTGCGGAGAGCGGTTCCCCGCCTCCAGTCTCTCCCGTGATCACGTCACACCGGTGAGCCGGGGCGGCAGCGACACCTGGACCAACGTGGTCACGGCCTGTAAACGCTGCAATCACCACAAAGGCGGGCGCACCCCGGAAGAGGCGGGCATGACCCTGCTGGCGATTCCCTTCACGCCCAGCCACGCGGAATACGTGTATCTCCAGGGCCATCGTGTGCTGGCCGACCAGATGCAGTTCCTGCTCGCCCATTTCCCGCGCTCCAGCCCGCTCCATCGACGCCTGCGGCGCGATCTTTGATCCGCC
>JALVEU010000266.1 GCA_027030565.1 Gammaproteobacteria bacterium
TGATTTGTGGTTCGTCCAACACGCGGTCGACCAGGATCTCCTTGAACCCAGCGTCCCGCGCCATCTGGAACTGATAACGCTGGCCGGGCTTGCCGGCGCGCCAGCGGAACGTCACCGTGTCGCCGGCGGCCTCCACCAGGGGTCGGTCGGGGGCCGCAGGGGGTGGTCGCAGCTCGAAATGCTGCACGTCACCGAAGGGACCCTCTTCCCCTTCGGCGTTGCGGGTGGACACCCGCCAGTAGTAGTCTCCCGGTGTCCACGGTGCCTTTGGCCGATATCGGTGGGCGCTCTGCTCGCGGTCGATGAGCAATGCCGTGAATGACGGGTCGGTGGCGACCTGGAAGTGGTAGGCGGCGCCCCCCTGCACCTGAGACCATTCGAAACTCGGCCGACGGGCACGGACGATGCCGTCGTGGACCGGAGCGATCAGGAACGGTGGCACGGGTCGGGCGTCGATCTCGAAGCTGCGCTGCGCCTCCAGGCCCTCCAGGCTGTGGCTGTCGACGCCCCGCACATGGAGGCGATAGCGTCCGTCGGGCAGGTCGGGCAGCGTGGCCCCGGGAGCGGAGACCATCTGGTCCACGAGCAGGCGCTCAGCCGTCGACTCCGGGGTGATGCGCAAGTGATAGCGCACGGCCCCGGGCAGCGGTGCCCAGTGCAGTTCCAGGGGCAGGCGGCGCAGCGGGCTCTCCAGGGTGGACAGATCGGGTGCCGGCAGCAGCGGCCTCGGTGGCTCAGGGGGATGGCCCTTGTGCACCACTGTGCCGTGAGCGGCGGGGACGCGGACCCGTCGGCCTGCCGCACCTACCACGACCTTGCCCTGAGTCACCTCTGTGCGCGCGGTCTCCTGCACATCGTTCATATGCACGCGCAGCTCGGTGCCCCGGATGGACGTCACTGCCGCGGGGGTACGAATCTGATAGCGGTCGTTGGCCCCCTTTTCTGGAGAGACCGCCGCCTCCACGTTCCCCCTTGGAACCAGGACCCGGTAGTCGGTGTATCCGGGATCACCGTAACGGTTGAGCTGCTCCATGATGAGTTTGGTGTCGGGGTAGACATCCAGGGCGCTGCCATCGGGGAAGGCCAGTCGCAGCAGGCCGTCCTGCCCCGTGTGCAGAGCGTCACCAGGGTGCAGTTCCAGACCCGGGACCGCCGTTTGGGGCTGGCGGGATCCCACCGGGATATACTCCGCGTGGCCCTGCACGCTGCGGATCCGTGCCGAGCCCTGCCGCACCTTCAGCCACTTGAGCGGGATGCGCAGGCGCGTTCCCGGCTGCAGCCGGCGCGGCTGTTCCACGTGGTTCAGGCGCTGCAGACCGCGCCAATATCCCAGGTCGCGGGTGAGCTCCAGGGCGAGGTTCCAGAGGTTATCTCCCGGCTGGACGATGTAGATCCAGTCCATGGCGCGAAGCGGCGTGGCCAGGAACCCGAGCACGGACAGGACGAGGGCGAGCAGTGCGGGAGACGTTCGGCGTGAGTGCCATGCCGGTTTGTACGTGCCACCCCGGTCTCCGGCATGCCGTCGCCGAGCCGAATCCGAACCGGGCCGGAAGATCCCCTTATACATCCAGTCTTTCCCCCATCTTGTAGTCGGTTGCTTGGTAAGATTCCGATCCCCGGGGTGTACCTCAGCGGACACGCGCTCCGGGGAGGACGCCGTCATCGGTTGGTGTCCCGGGTATCTCGCGCTTGGTACGGGATCAGCCCTTGATCTTGCGCATGATCGTCTTGGGCCGCCATTCCCCTTTGAGCAGATCGCCCAGCTTTCCTTCGTGAACGGCGATCCGCATGACCTCCATGCGTCGCAGCGTATTGAAGTAGTCGTTGAGCATCTCCTGGATCAGGCGCCCCGGCACGCGGATGGTGGCGATACAAGTCACCTCGGACTTGGCGTCGCCTTGACGGCCACGGGTGCGCCGGCGCCCATAGAGACACAGGGAAGCGGTGTCGTCGGTAGGGTTGAGCTTGATCTCAAGCCGTGCATCTTCGAGCTCCAGATCCTGGCGGTAGGTGGCGAACGGATAGCGAAGCTCCACCGAGACGGCCTCGGAGCGATCCTCGGCCAGCTCCCGGCGCGTGTTCGGACTGGTGTTGTCGTCCCGTTTCACGGAAAGCGGGCCTCGTGTTCCGGTCCAGGGTCTGAGGGCTGTCGTCCTCCGGAGCTCGCTGCAAGCGGTCAGCGGTGTCCAGAGGGTCCCGACAACACCCAAGACCAAAGTATACGGCCTCTCCGGCTGGCGCGGGACTTCGGCGCCGATAAACGTGCCGCGGCGTTCGTCGGGTGGGTATGGCCGGAAGGGGCGGTGCTCCGAGTTACACTGGTAATTCTTTCCTCGTTGGCCGCTCGAAAGACCCCGTGAACGATCCAGTACCGTCCGTTGCCTCCTTGGAGTCCGCCCCGACCCGAGACGGGTTCGACTGGCGGCGGATCCGGGACATGGTGCTCGAATACCGGGCCACCTTGGTCTGGGCCAATCTCATCGCCGTTCTGGCCGTCCTAGCCAGTGTACCTGTACCCCTGCTCATGCCGCTGCTGGTGGATGAGGTGTTGCTCCATCGACCGGGTGTCCTCGTAGGCGCCGTGTCACATGTATTCCCGCCTGCCTGGCACGGTCCGTTCCTGTACATCTCGGTCATCCTGCTGGTGACCGTGGCGCTCCGGGCCCTGTCCATGGTCCTCAATGTCTGGCAGACCCGTGAATTCACCCAGATCTCCAAGGACGTCACCTACCGCATGCGCCGGACCCTGTTGCAGCGGCTGGAGCGCGTGGCCATGGCGGAGTACGAGTCACTCGGCGGGGGCGGGGTGGCCTCGCGCCTGGTGACGGACCTGGAGACCATCGACCAGTTCGTGGGGGCGACGGTGAGCCGGTTCCTGGTGGCCGTGTTGACCATTGCCGGAACGGCCGTGGTGCTGCTCGTGATGCACTGGAAGCTCGCTTTGTTCATCCTGGTGATGAACCCCATCGTGGTCTACTTCACCGTGGCCCTGGGCAAGCGAGTCAAGGAGCTCAAACGCCGGGAGAACCGCGCCTTCGAGGTCTTCCAGCAAGCACTGGTGGAAACGCTGGACGGCATCCATGAGATCCGTGCCGCGAACCGGGATCACTTCTTCTTTGGACGTGTGCGGCGGCTGGCACGCGAACTGCGCGATCATGGCAGCGCCTTTGCCTGGAAGAGTGACGCGGCGCAGCGCAGTTCCTTCCTGGTGTTCCTCATCGGATTCGAGGTGTTTCGGGCCGTGAGCATGCTCATGGTCGTGTTCTCGAATCTGACGGTCGGTGAAATGATGGCGGTATTCGGCTACCTGTGGTTCATGATGACGCCCGTGCAAGAGGTGCTGAACATCCAGTACAGCTTCTATAGTGCGCGCGCTGCCCTGGAGCGGATCAACACCTTGCTGGCGCTGCGCGAGGAGCCCCGGTTCCCGCACCTCAGCAATCCCTTCGAGGGCCGCGTCACGGTGGCGATCGATTTGGAGGACATTCACTTCGCCTACGGGGAGGAGCCGGTGCTGCGCGGCGTGTCGCTGCACGTCGAGCCCGGAGAGAAGGTTGCCCTGGTGGGGGCCAGTGGTGGCGGGAAGTCGACGCTGGTACAGGTGATCCTCGGGCTCTATCTCCCCCAGCAGGGCCAGGTGCTGTTCGAACGTGTGCCCGTGTCCCGGATCGGGCTGGACGTGGTGCGCGAGCACGTGGCCACGGTGCTCCAGCACCCGGCGTTGTTCAACGATACCGTCCGTGCGAACTTGACCCTCGGGAGGGAGGTGCCGGACAATGCCTTGTGGCACGCCTTGGAGGTGGCGCAGTTGCGCGATGCCGTCGAGGCCTTGCCTCAAGGACTGGACACTCCGGTGGGGCGCAATGGCGTGCGCCTGTCCGGCGGGCAACGTCAACGCTTGGCCATTGCGCGTATGATCTTGGCGCAGCCCAAGGTCGTGATACTCGACGAGGCCACTTCGGCTCTGGATACGCAGACCGAGACGCGTCTCCACCAAGCCCTCGGCCGCGAGCTCGCCGGCCGGACCTTCATCATCGTCGCCCACCGGCTGAGCGCGGTGCGGCAGGCCGACACCGTCTACGTCTTCGAGGACGGTAGAATCGTCGAAAGCGGGGCCCATGAGGAGCTGATCGAGGCCGACGGCCTCTATGCGAAGCTGTACGGTGGGCAGGTGGGCTGTGCCGGCGGCGAACCGAGCGCACATCGACGTAAAGGGCCGGCGGGTGCAGGCTAGCAACCCGGGTCGGGCTTGGCGGAGCACTTCCTAACGTGAAATTTTTCACCGATGGCATACAGACCCCTGCTTGATAATGTCGCTGCCGCACGCATTGCCAGGGATGCGGTGCCGGCTGACACCAGAAGAGGCGGGTAAGATGCGCATCGATGGAAACGAAGCCGTCACCCTCGCTCAGCGCGAGGACGCCGCCCGGCACAGTTTCGAGAGGGGAAAGGCGCTCGCCGAGGCCGGCGACTGGCGCGGTGCGTTGGAGTGCTTTCAGACGGCAACCTACAAACTCCCTTCGTCCCACTATCTCTATCCCTTCTATCTCTCCTGCGAGGGGCTGGCCATGGTCCACCTGAACGCACCTGGAGGGCTGGATCTCTGCCGCCGTGCGGCCGCCATGGCCGACGCCGGCCCCGATGTATTCGAGAACCTGGCCCGCGCGGAGCTGGCTTCCAATCACCGGTGGGCGGCGTTGTTGGCGATTCGCGCGGGGTTGAACATCGACGACAGTCATGAAGGGCTGGTGGCGCTGCGCCGCGCGATCGGCATCCGGCGCCCCCCGCCGTTGCGCTTCCTGAGGCGGGATCACCTCCTCAACCGCGTCATCGGTCGACTGACCTACAAGGCATTTCACTCCACCGGGGACTGAGTTCACGCCACTCGGTCGGCGTGCGCGGCGGCGCCCTCTGCAGCGTCCTAAACTCCCGTGTAAGAGGCGCGGCCCTTGCGGGTGGAGAAGACGCAACGCGTGATGCTCGCACGGTGAGCGTTCGCCCGCATTGCTGGACCGCCGCATATTTCCGATGACGCTGCAAGCCTGGTTCTCCGTGGCTGTCGCCGTGGCCTGCCTGCTGGGGCTCGCCACGCGACGAGGCCCGCCTGACCTCGTGATGATGGGGGGTGTCACGCTGCTGCTCCTGGCCGGGATCCTCACGCCCCAGGAGGCGCTGGCCGGTCTGGCCAACGAAGGGGTGGTCACCGTGGGGGTGTTGTACGTGGTGGTCTCGGGACTCAACGAGACCGGTGCCGTGGGCTGGATCGTCGGCGCCGTGCTGGGCCGGCCGCGCAGCCTGCGCCACGGCCAGGTTCGGCTCATGACACCGGTGGCGATGCTGTCGGCCTTGCTCAACAACACCCCCGTGGTGGCGCTGTTCATTCCGGCCGTGCGCGACTGGGCGCGCCGTCACCGCTACTCGGTGTCGAAGTTCATGATCCCCCTGAGCTACGCGAGCATTGCCGGTGGGACCTGCACCCTCATCGGCACCAGCACCAACCTGGTCGTGAATGGATTGCTGACCGACGCCGGCGGTGGCACCGGACTGTCTCTGCTCGAGCCGGCCTGGATCGGCATCCCAGTGGTGGTGACCGTTTTCGTGTACCTACTCACGCTGGGCCGCTGGCTGCTGCCGGAGCGTATCCCGGCCCTGGAGCTCCCCGCCGATGCGCGTCGGTACACCACCGAGCTCACCGTGGATGCGGACAGCCCCCTGGTGGGCAAGAGCATCGAGGAGGCAGGCCTGCGTCAGCTGCCGGGTCTCTTTCTCATGGAGATCGAGCGCGATGGAGAGGTGTTGGCCGCCGTGTCTCCGCGTACTCGGCTGTACCCCCACGATCGCCTGGTCTTCGTGGGTGTCCTGGACTCCATCGTGGATCTTCATCATGTTCGGGGTCTGCGCCCCGCCTCCCCCCAGGTGTTCAAACTGGACCATGCCCGGGGGGACCGGCACCTGGTCGAGGCGGTGGTCTCCGACTCCTGTCCGCTGGTGGGTAAGAGCGTACGCGCCGGGCGTTTCAGGACGCGCTACAACGCGGTGATCATTGCCATTGCTCGCAACGGCGAACGTCTCAGGGGCAAGATCGGCGACGTGGTCCTGCGCCCGGGCGATACCCTGTTGCTCGAGGCGCGGCCTTCGTTTCTCGAGCAGCAACGCAATACGCGGGATTTCTACCTGGTGAGCCCGCTACGCGACCATCTGCCCCTGCGCCACGATCGAGCCCTGGTCGCGGCCGCAATCCTGCTGCTCATGGTGGGCGTGGTGGTCCTCGGTTACCTCTCCATGCTGCAGGCGGCCATGCTGGCCGCGGGGCTCATGATCCTGACCCGGTGCACGCGTGGACGGATCGCACGGCGCGCGGTCGACTGGCAGGTGCTGATCGTCATCGCGGCCTCGTTCGGCATCGGTGCGGCTCTGGACAAGACTGGTGCGGCCGCGGCACTGGCCTCCTCCTTGGTCGCCCTCTCCGGCGGTCAGGCCTGGTTGGCGCTGGGGCTGGTGTTCCTGGCCACGGCCTCGTTCACGGCGCTGGCCACCAATAACGCGGCTGCCGTGTTGATGTTTCCCATTGCCTGGGCCACCGCCGAGCGCCTCGACGTCAGCATCCTGCCGTTCGTCGTGGCCATCATGGTCGCTGCCTCGGCCAGCTTCGCCACGCCCATCGGCTATCAGACCAACCTCATGGTCTACGGGGTGGGTGGTTATCGCTTTTCGGACTTCGTCCGGGTCGGGCTGCCCTTGACCCTACTGGTCGGTGTCGTCACCGTAACGGTGGTGCCATGGGTGTGGAGGTTCTGAGGACATGGAGGAATCGGCCGGCCTGAGCGTCTATCTGGGGGAGGCCCTGGGTCGCTACCATTTCGGTGAGGCGCACCCCTTCGGGCCGCTGCGCTATCCCGCATTCGAACAGGCGTTTCGCGCTCGCGGCCTGGATCGGCGCTGTGTGCAGGCCGAGCCCGTAGTGGCCGGAGAGGAGGCGCTGCTCAGGTTCCACACCCCCGAGTACGTGGCGCGGGTGAAGGCCGCCTCCAAGCTCGGCGTGGGGTATCTGGACTATGGTGACACGCCGGCCGTGCGGGGCATCTACGAGGCCACGGCGTTCGTGGTGGGCTCGGTGCTCGACGGGTTGGAACGCATCGTCCGGGGGCGGACACGGCGCGTCTTCGTGCCCATCGCCGGCTTGCACCATGCACGCCGCGACTCGGCCGCGGGCTTTTGCGTGTTCAACGACTGCGGCGTGGCCATCGAGACGGCGTTCTCAATACACGGCCTGGAGCGGGTGGCCTACGTGGACATCGATGCCCACCACGGCGACGGCGTCTTCTACGCCTTCGAGTCCGACCCGAGGCTGATCTTCGCCGATCTGCACCAGGACGGGCGCACGCTCTATCCCGGTACGGGGGCGGCCGAGGAGACGGGCCGCGGCCCGGCCAAGGGCACAAAGCTCAACATCCCCATGGCGCCGGGGGCGGACGATGCGGCGTTTCTGAAGCAGTGGCCCCGCGTCGAGGCACACCTGGAGCGGTTCCAGCCGCAGATCATCCTCTTTCAATGTGGGGTGGACTCCCTGCGCGGCGACCCCATCACCGCCATGGCGTATTCGGAACACGCCCACGCCCATGCGGCGGCACGGCTGCGGGCGCTGGCCGATGCGATCTGCGAGGGCCGGCTCCTGGCCATGGGGGGCGGCGGATACGATCTGGACAATATCGCCCGCGGCTGGAACGCCGTGGTCGAGGCGCTCGCCTAGTCCATTGCGCTCCCTCGACGCCCCTCGGGCGCAGGGAGGTCCACAGGGCTTCGTCTTTCAATCACGCAAGCTTGTGAGTGAGCAGCGGATGGGCTTGCTGAGAACGGTCGGCGGCAGGGAAGCCGCTGTCCGAGCCTACAGGGATGTATTGACGGCGTTTCTCGGCAAGCCCACCCGCGGACCACATCGATAGAAGACGAATCCCTGAGGGAGGTTCAGGCCCCGTCCAGCCACCGCAGGTTGTAGCGCTCGTGCAGCTGCCGGGCGCGTGCCGGGTCCCGGCCCGAGCTGGGCAGGGGCGCCAGCGTCTCGCCGTCGCGCGTGAACAGGTCCATGTCCTTGGCCCAGCCTCGGGCCTCCAGGACGTAGCGCCGTGTCCAACCGGCGGGGGCGTTCGGCGGCGCCTCGAAACGCAGCTCCACCTCCTCGCCGGGGCCGAACACGGCCACCGCGTCGTCGTGATGGGCGACCAGCTCGGTGACCGGGCCCAGACGCGTATACCAGCCCGCCATGTAGCGCGTGTCCCAGAAGGGCTTGCGCAGGTCGTAGCGGTAGTCGGGGCGATTTTGCGGCCAGGTGATACGCTGCGGGAACCCGGGCTTGGCGAGCCTGGCCGCGGCGAGCGCCAAGCTCGTGACCCGCAGGCCCGTGGGGGCCGGTTCCTCGAAGGCCACCGCGATCCGGTCCCAGTAGATCTCCATGTTGGTGCGCAAGCGCAGGGCCTGGGTGCCGGGCGGCAGGCCCTCCAGCGGCAGCGCCATGCGGCGCGGCATGCCCGCCGGGTAGCCAAACTCGGGATAGAGGCTTCGCCAGCGCCCGTCGGCGCCCTGTACGTCCAGGCTGGGGGCGTGGAAGGCGGCGCCCGCTTGCCAGGCGGCGAAATGGGTTTGGGAGTAGGGATACTCCACCCAGCCGTCGATCACCAGCACGGGCCGGCCGGGCCCGGCATCCAGAGGGGCGTCGAAACGCAGGGTCAGGCTGTGGGTGTGCGCCAGCCGCCCGATGAAGCGCGGATCCTTCGCGCCCACCGGCGCGGCCTGTCCGTCGGTATGGCGCAGCGCGTCCGCGACGTCCTCGCCTCGGTCGTTCACCACCGAGGCCGGGAGTCGTTCGGTGCGGTAGAAGATGGGGCGGCCCGTGGCCCGCGGAGCGGCCGTGTCCATGCGCTCGTCCATCACAAAGT
>JALVEU010000267.1 GCA_027030565.1 Gammaproteobacteria bacterium
GGGGCTGCTGCGAGCGGCTCAGGCCTGGGCACACCTCAAGGGCCGCCAGTATGTACTTCCCGACGACGTGCAGGCCGTGTTCGAGCCCGTGGCCGCACACCGACTGCAGGCGCGCGGCGGTGCCGGGCGACCGGTGGGACCCGAGGCCATACGGCAGATCCTCGAGGAGGTCGAGGTGCCCTGAGGTCTGGAGGGCAGGCAGCTGGGCCATGATCTCCGCACTGCAGCCGGCATGGCGCGCACTCGAAGCCCGAGCCGCGGCCTGGGCACGGCGCCGTCAGCCCCCACCGGCCGCGACGCTGCACCTGGGCTATCGCCTCGTTTACATCCTGCCCACGCGATTCGGGCTGCTCTATGCAGCTTTCACCGCCCTCACGTTGATCATTGCCCTGCACTACAACAACAGTACGGTGTTCGCCTTCGACTTCCTGCTCGTCGGGCTCGGCGCCAACGCCATGTGGCTCACCCATCGCAACCTCCTCGCGCTGCGGCTGCGCTTCGAAGGGGCCGATCCCGTGTTCGCCGGGGAGGAGGCCCGCTTCCGGATTTTGGTGGAGAACCGCGGCAGGCTCGGCCGACACGCCCTGGAGCTGCAGTGCGATTCAGCCCGCCCCGTGCGTCTGGCCCTGGCCCCCGGCGGCTCGCGGATCGTCGCCTTGCCGCTCCCGGCGAGCCGCCGCGGCCGCCTGCGCCCCGGCCGGTTCACGCTGCGCACCGAGTACCCCCTCGGCCTGTTTCGTGCTTGGAGCTGGGTGGAGCTGGACATGGAGACGCTGGTCTGGCCCCAACCGCTGGGCGCAGGCGACGTGCCCGTGGGCCAGAGCGACGCGGGTCATGCAAACGCCACCGAGACCCGCAGCGGAGAGGAAGAGTTCTCCAGCATCCGAGCCTATCGTCGGGGTGATGCCATGCACCGCCTGGCCTGGAAGGCCATGGCGCGGCTGCAGGAGCCCTACACCAAGGAATTCTCCACACCCGCCGGGCAGGATGTGTGGATCGACTGGAGCGCCCTCCCCCCTTGTCCGGTGGAGGAGCGCCTTTCGCGCCTCTGTGCCTGGGTCTTAGAGGCCGCATCGGCTCACGTCGAATACGGCCTGCGCATCCCTGGGGTGCAGATCGCACCAGGCTCCGGCCCGGCCCATCAGTACCGATGTCTGAAGGCCCTCGCCCTGTTCGGGAGCGAAGGGGCCTGAGCCGTGTCCCCCCAGATCGCGCACCGCATCGACCGTCCCACGCTGGCCTGGATCATCGCCGCCCTGGGGCCGGTCTACCTGTTGCACTGGCCGTTCGTACCGGCCTGGGTGGTCCCGGCGTGCACCGCGATCCTCTCGTTGCGCATACTGGCACCGGCACGGTGGCGAAGCCGCAGGGTGTGGCGCATCCTCACACCCACCATGGCAGCGGTCACCGTCGTGGCCGTGGCTGCCACCTTCCACACCTTGTTGGGTAGAGACGCCGGCGTCACCCTGCTGCTCTTGCTCGCCGCCCTGAAGTTGCTCGAAACCGAAACGGTTCGGGACGGCCGTATCGGGGTCCTGCTGGCCATCTTAGCCACCAACGCCCTGTTCCTCTTTGATCAGGCCCTGTGGCGCGTGTTGCTGGGCGGGGCGCTGTTCATCGTCCAGGTGGGCGCGCTGGTCCAACTCAGCGCCCCGGACGAGAACGCACCCCTGCGCCAACGCCTTGGAGAGGCGTTGTGGCTGACCGCCGCAGCCATGCCGTTCATGCTCGTGCTGTTCGTGTTGTTCCCGAGGGTCTCCGGTCCCCTGTGGCACGGCCCCCAGGAAGACATCGGGCGCAGTGGTCTGCCCGACGAGATGACACCCGGCCGCATCGCGCGCCTGATACGCGACGACTCCCCCGCCTTTCGAGTGCGCTTCGACGACACCCCGCCGCCTGCAGCGTCGCGCTACTGGCGTGGCCCGGTCATGAGCGCCTTCGACGGCCACAGCTGGCGCGTGTCCTCGCTGGACCGGGCGCCCGCACGGGACGAACCCATGGCCGGCTCCATCGGGGAGCAGGAAGTCCTGCTCGAGCCCCACGGCAAGCACTGGTTGTTTGGCCTGGACCGGCCACTTCAGGCCGAAGTGGAAGGGATGCGCACGCACAGCGACATGCTCCTGGCCGGCGAACGCATCCTGCATCCGTTGCGTTACCGGGTACGCTCACGCATCACTGATCACGATGGCAGGCCATTGGACCCGGCGCAACGCAGGCTCAGCCTGGCCTTGCCCGCCCAGAGCGCGCCCAGAGCCGTGGCCTTGGCGCAACGATGGCGCACGGCGGCACGCGAGGACGGCGACGTCATC
>JALVEU010000268.1 GCA_027030565.1 Gammaproteobacteria bacterium
CCGATGCAGCCGCACAGCACCAGCAGATTGATGATGGCGCGGTAGTGCATATCCATGTGGTACCAATGGTTGATCCCGGCTCCCAGGATCACCATGGACTTGCCGTGGGTCTTTTCGGCGTTGGCGGCGAAGGCGCGGGCGACGGCGATGATGCGCTCGCGTGGCACCCCGGTGATGGTTTCCGCCCACGCCGGGGTGTAGGGTTCGAGATCGTCGTAGGAGCGGGCGACGTGCTCGCCGCCGAGGCCGCGGTCGAGGCCGTGGTTGGCCACCAGTAGGTCGAACACCGTGGCTACGTAGGCTGCCTCGCCGTTTTTGAGGGTGACCTTCTTGACCGGCACCTTGCGTTTGAGCACTTCCGGATGGTCGGTGCCCTCGAAGAAGTCGTGGGTTTTGCCGCCGAAATAGGGCAGGGCGACCTCGACCACTTCGTCGTGCGCGTCGAGCTGGCTCAGACGTAATTGCACCGGATTGCCGGCGCTGTCCCTGTCCTCCAGGTTCCACTTGCCCTTCTCACCCCAGCGGAAGCCGATGCTGCCGCGGGGCACGGTGATCTCGCCGCTTTGGTCGTCGATGGCGACGGTCTTCCACTCCGGATGGTTGTCTTCTCCCAGATGGCCGTCGAAATCGCTGCAGCGCAATTGCCGCGCCGGCAACAGCTGGCCGTCCTGTTCCTCCAGGCGGACCAGCATCGGCAGGTCGGTGTAGCGGCGGGCGTAATCCTGGAAATAGTCGGCCTGGCGGTCGAGATAGAACTCCTTGAGGATCACGTGGGCCATCGCCAGCCCCAGGGCGGCGTCGGTGCCCTGTTTGGGATTGAGCCACACGTCGGCGAACTTGGCCGCCTCGTTGTAGTCGGGGCTGACCACCGCCACCTGGGTGCCGCGATAACGGGCCTCGGTCATGAAGTGGGCGTCGGGGGTGCGGGTCTGGGGGACGTTGGAGCCCCACATCATCAGAAAGGAGGCGTTGTACCAGTCGGCACTCTCGGGCACGTCGGTCTGTTCCCCCCAGGTCTGGGGCGAAGCCGGCGGCAGGTCGCAGTACCAGTCGTAGAATGACAGACAGACGCCACCCAGCAGGGACAGGTAACGGGTGCCGGCGGCGTAAGATACCATCGACATGGCCGGGATCGGCGAGAATCCGGCGATCCGGTCGGGACCGTGCTTTTTGATGGTGTAGATATTGGCAGCGGCAATCAGTTCGTTGAGTTCCTCCCAGTCGGCGCGCACGAAGCCGCCGTGCCCTCGTCTGGAAGTGTAGGACTGGCGTTTGTCAGAGTCCTCGACGATACTGGCCCAGGCCTCGACCGGGTTTTGGTCTTTTCTGGCCTCGCGCCACAGCTCCAGTAACCGGGCCCGGATCAGGGGGTGCTTGACCCGTTGGGCCGAGTACAGGTACCAGCTGTAGCTGGCCCCCCTGGGACAGCCCCGGGGTTCGTGGTTGGGGAGTTCCGGCCGGGTGCGGGGATAGTCGGTCTGCTGGGTCTCCCAGGTGACGATGCCACCTTTTACATAGATCTTCCACGAACACGAGCCGGTACAGTTGACACCGTGGGTCGAACGGACGATTTTGTCGTGGGCCCAGCGGCTTCGATAACTCTCCTCCCATTCGCGGGACTCATCGGTGGTGACGCCGTGACCGTGGGCGAAGGATTCAAACTTGCCTTTCTTGGCCTTGACGAAGAAATTGAGGCGGTCGAGCAGTCGGCTCATGGTTGTTCTCCTGGTTTGAATTTCAGTTCACCGCAGAGACGCAGAGAACGCAGAGTTGTTAATTTTTTGTCAGGTTGCCTATGCCACATTATTTCTATGTTTCGCATGGCACTCTGTATAAATAAAAAAATCTCTACGCCCTCTGTGGTGAGTATTCAAGGATTCTTGACGTACGCATCTTCCCGCAAATAGAACCACCAGTTGATGGCGATGCAGGCGGCGTAAAAGATGGCAAAGCCGATCAGGGCGTTTTCTGGAGTGCCTGCCTTGATCTGCTCCCCGAACACCTGTGGGATATAAAATGCCCCATACGCCGCTACTGCTGAAGTCCAGCCCAGTACCGGACCCCTCTGTTCCTTGTCGAACACCACGGCGATGGTACGGAAGGTGGAGCCGTTGCCGATGCCGGTGGCTGTGAACATCACCAGAAACAGGATCAGGAACGGCAGGAAATACTCCTGTGGAGTGGCCGAGGCATAGGCCTGCTTCATCAGCCAGGCAAGGGCGAAAGCGGCGGCGACCATCACCACCGAAATGATCTGGGTGACCTTGGCGCCGCCTACCCGGTCGGCGATCCAGC
>JALVEU010000269.1 GCA_027030565.1 Gammaproteobacteria bacterium
TCTCTCGGCCCTGAGACGGATGCAGAAGACCCCAGAGCTGATCGCCAAGTTCTTCTGGCATCCTGAGTGCCGCTACACCGTAATGGGAGTTTAGGCTATTCTGCACATCTTAGTAAGCGTGATTTAGAGCAAACAATAGAAACTTACGAGAAGCAATTAGAAGTACTGAATCGACAAATAGAAATAGCTGAGAAAAGAAATGCCTCGAACGTCAAAAAGTTGCAGGCGCAATTGAAAGAAAAAACCGAACAGTACCGTCGCACACTAGAAGAGCTGGAGAGAGAGCGCCAAAGAAAAAAGCGTTTGGGCCTCGGCTGGTTTGGTAGGTGAAACCGCATAATAATCACGTCCAGCCGACCCCAAAACGCTGCGCGCTTTTCGACTGGGTGATGTGAAGCGTTATGGCGATCCACCGTGTTCGACATCCGGGGTGCCGAGGATGCACACGGTGATCCGTGCGGAGAGCGGCTCGGTGGCGGGCAGTTCCCGGAAGTGCTCGAGCACGCGGGGTCCGAGCTCGGGTTCCATGGCGAGCAGGGTGTCTCGGATGTCGCGCAGGACCAGGGGCCGCGTTCGGCGCGTCTCTGAGAGGCGTCGATACCAGACGGGACGGATGAGCTCAAGCCAGCGCACGGCGATCTCGTCCCAGTCCAGGGAGGTTTCGGCATCCTGGGTGCGCAGGGCGCGCAGGAGTGCGCTGTAGGCCTCGATGCGCTTGAGGCTGCCGCGCTCGGCGGCGAGCCGGTGGGCGAAGCCTTCGAGCACGGCTTCCATTTCTTCCAGGGCCCGTTGCTTGCGGCGGGAGAGCATCTGGCGTTCGGCGCGTTGCAGCCGTTGCGAGAAGCCGTGCAGGAGGTGTGCGGCAGCGGTGTCGAGTTCGGCGGGCTCGGGGGATCCGGCAAGCCGCTTGCGCAGGGCCTCGGCTACCTTGGCGAAGTCGGTGACGGGCGGCGCGCCGGGAGCGGGGTAGAGGATCCAGGCCGGGGCGGCGTAGGGGCCGGTGCGAAGGGCGAAGAAGGCCCAGGGGCGCCGGGCGCGCACGACGGCCACGGTGGTGGTGGCACCGGACTCATTGCGACAGGCGGCGGCGTAGACCTCGGGGGGGATCAGGGCGCCCTCGCCCTCGACCAGGCGGCGCACGGGCGCGAAGGCGTCCTGGACGCCGGACCAGTCGTCGGCCTCGATGGCCTGCTCCATCTCCCGTACCAGCGCCGCCGTGTCCACGGGGCGGGACTCGGTCTCGATCCAGCCCTCGGGCAGCGGCATGTTGGAGCCGAGCAGGCTCTCCACGGTCTCGAAGCGTTCGATGAAGCGCTCGTCGGACGACAGGGCGAACTCGGGGGCGTCGTCGGGCCACCAGGCCTCGATCTCCGCGTGCGGGCTGTCCATGCGGTCCACGCGCCCGACGCGCTGCTCGGCGATGCGCACCACGCTCGGCATGTCCAGGTGCACCAGGGCCGAGGCCTGCTGGAGATTGACCCCCTCGGACAGGCTGTCGGAGCAGAGCCCGATGACCCGCCGCGCCCCGGAGCCTAGACGGAAGGCCTCGAGCAGGGCGTGGCGCTCGGACTGGGCCTCCCCGGTGGCGGTGAGCACCCGGCAATCGGGGCAGCGGTCCTGCAGCCGGGTGCGCAGGTCGGCCAGGGTGATGGGGCGGCTGTCGAAGGCCAGGACGAGATCGTGGCGGTCCAGCAGCCCGGCCAGGTGGGCGGCCTTGGCCGCTTCGCGCGCCGGGCTCATGCGCCGCACCCGGTCCAGGATCTGCCGGTAGATGCGCGCGTCGTGCGCGCAGGCGGCGCGGTGGGCCTCGGGGTCGGCCAGCCAGTCGGGCAGCACGATGGACAGGTGGCTGCGGGGTGGGTGGCCCGCGATGCGCTCGAGGGTGGCGAGCACGTCGCCGGTCTCCGTGGACTTGGCGAAGCCCTCCAGGCCGAAGGCCTCTACCGCGGCCTGGGTGCCGGCCAGGTGCTCGGCCAGGGCCGCGCGCGAGGAGCGCAGGCTGGCCATGATCACGTAGCGGGCGAGCTTCTTGGCCGAGCGCAGCCGCCCTTCGAGATAGCGCGCCTCGTCCACGCCCTGGGCGCGCAGCACCTCGGGCAGCTCCAGGGGCCGCACGAAGTGGGTCACGGCGTGCAGCCGGTCCGCCAGCGCCCGGATCTCGGCGGCGAGGCGCCGGTCGGCCTCGGGCTCTCCGAGCGGGTACAGGCGCGGGCGATGGCGCGGGAAGCGGCAGGGCTCGCCCTGGCGGTTACGGTAGGCGGCGGGCTCGCGCTCGATGAGCCGATTCAGCGCCGCCTTGGTGCGGCGCACGGTAAAGCGGCGGATCTCCTCGCGCAGGCGGGCGAGCTCGTCCTCGGTGAGCGCGCAGCTCAGGCGCCGGGCGCCCAGCATGCGCCGGAAGGCGCGCAGGGTGGAGGGTTCCAGGTTGTCGGCACCCAGCATGTCGGCGATGCGCAGCAGGTCCGCCGCGCTGCGATTGATGGGGGTGGCCGTGAACAGGATCATGTGATCGGCCATGTTGTGCAGCAGGTGCTGGGTGCGGTTGGACTTGAGGTTGAGGAAGTTGTGGCCCTCGTCCACGCACACGATCTCGGCGCCGCGGATGGCCTCAACGGTGTCCTCGTGGCGCTGGCTGCGGGTATGGGAGAGTGTGCCGTGGGAGTGGACCCGTAGGGGCAGGCCCACGGCCAGCGCCTCGGAGCGCCAGCCCTCGACCACGGCCGGCGGGCAGACCAGGACGCTCAGCCCGCGCCGGATGCGCCCGGCCCGCAGGATGCGGTGCAGCACTGCGGCGATGAGGTGCACCCCCATGCGCGTCTTGCCTGAGCCGGTGGCGTCGGCCACGAGCACGCTGTCCTGTCGGGAGAGCACGGTCAGGGCCTGGGCGATGCCCTGGCGCTGCGAGGGCCACAGGCGCTGGCCGTCCAGGCCCGTGGCGGGCAGGTCTAGGGACTGGATCCAGGTGCCCTCGAGCAGCTCCGCACAGGCCCGCGCCAGGGCCTCGGCCCAGCCCACCGGCTGCAGTAGGGACTCCAGCAGGGCGATGAGCTCGGCCGTGTAGTCGGTCCCCATGGCCCAGAGGTTCTCGGCGATGCCGCGGGCCTCGGCGAAGCGCTTGGGGTCTCGGCCCGCCTCGAAACGCACGTTGGCCTCGATCTGATGCGCGAGGCCCGACTCGGTGAAGTTGCTCGATCCCAGGGTGACGGCCTGCTCGGTGCAGTAGATCTTGGCGTGCAGGCGCCGCTCGCCAGGCAGGTGGCGGGCCTGCACGGTGCCGGCGCGCAGGCGCTCGATGGCATCGACGAGGGCGGCGCTGGCGTCGATGGCGATGCGCCGCTCGTGGGTCCAGTACTCGCGGACCTCGTCGCTGAAGCTGCGCCGCGTGCGCGCGTGCCAGGCCCCGCGCCGCCCCTCCACCGGCTCATGCCCGACCAGGATGCGCACCGGGCGCTCGTGGGGTAGGGCGGCCAGGAAGCGCACGATGCGCTCCAGGCTGGCATAGCCCGAGACGATGAGCGGCGCTGCGGCGGCCTGCAGATCGGCCAGCACCACGCTGTCCACGCGCGAGCCGCCGACGTTGAGCGGGAAGCGCCGGGCGTCGGGCCAGCCGGAGATTTCGGTGGGGGATGCTTCCCGAACCCCTTCGGAGAAGAGGTCCAGGGTGAGGTCGTCGGTATGGGGCATGGGCTGGAGAAGTCCTTTTGAGGACGTCCTGAAAAATCTGCTGCGCGTCCGAATGGCTGCGGTGCGCGGTGCTCGGATACTCGCCTATCTATCGAGTATGTACTCTGGGCATCCTTCCCTCCGCCCTTCGGGCCGGCCTGGCGGCCGTTCCAATCCGCGCCCGGCGGATTGGTCTCGTATCCTGCGCTCCGTGCGCCTTGCGTTGCATCCACCTCGCGTATTAAATCGACATCTCCTTGCGGGCCTGATTCTGCGTGGCCGCCGATCACGCAGCACCGCAGTGGCCCTTCGGTTGCACGAGAGGCTGATTGTGCTGAACATATGGGCGACATCGGTCATCCCCGTCCGATGCTGGGCAGGTCGCAGAGGGGCATGTTCATGTTTAAGCACGACCGTCGCTCCCGTAATCACTGAGAGCTGCCTCTGAAAAGAAGATATGTTAGGCTGCGTGAACGTAGAATGACGAGGCCAAACCAGCTCGCTGTAGATGCAGCGTATACTAGAAAAGGGCACGAATTGTATCAAATAGGGTAGAAGCTGTGCACTCAAGAAGCAGGAGATAGTCGAAACATAACAAGACGAACCCAGTCGGCGCGCTAAAGGCGCACGCGCTGTTCGCAGCGCCATGTGTCACATGAAAGGTTCAAAACATGGATTGGAAGATTTTTGCTACTATTTTTATAGCTGTTTTTATTGCAGAGCTTGGGGACAAAACACAGCTTGCGACGATGTTATTTGCAACTGACAAGGCGGTAAGCAAATACACGGTCTTTTTTGCGGCCTCTGCTGCATTAATCGTCGCATCAGCGATTGGCGTGATGGCTGGGAGCCTGGTAGCCGAATATGTCAATGTGAAGTACCTGCGTTATGTGGCTGGTGTTGGTTTCATTCTTATAGGTGCTTTTACCTTGTACAGTGCATAGAGCACATATCAAATAGATAGGCGGGTATCCGAGCGCTACACAAACCCGCTCTTGCCCAGCCCAGCAAGGGCAAACGTTTACGCCCCATCAAATATCGCACACCGGGGTCCAGGAAGAGGTCGCGAATCTTTTCCGGCCGCTTCGGCGGTGGTCGGGAGGGAAGGCCGCGTCGTCGCCAAAGCACACCAGGGTCTTCTCCTTCTTCGCCCGTCACCGGACTCGGGGGGGCGTCCTGCTCGCGTCAGCGCTTGGGGCGGGTGGATGCCGCCCTTGCGCGGAGCCCACGGCGGCGAGGATGGGCATCCGGCGCGGTACGCTTGAACGTTCGTCGAGAGGATGTGCCCGGCCGTCTGCGGCAGGTGGGTGGAGGGGGTCCCGGCGATGGTGTGTGGTTCGGTGCCTTTCTATACTGCGCGTTGCGGCCCTTGGGGTCATGAGCGCGGGACTGCCATGGACAACGTCAGCAGCAGGTTGGACCGGGCCAGGATGGTGCAATGGCTTGCAGTGGTCGGGGTGCTGGCCGTTGCCTTCCTCCTGCGTCTTGGAGCGGCGGATCGGACGGTCATCGACGGGCCGGTCCGTGCGGACGCCCTCGACTACTATTCCTATGCGTACAACCTGCGCCATCATGGGGTCTACTCCCACGTGGCACCGCGCGAGGGCCGCGACGTCGTGCCCCCGCCCGATGCACTGCGCAGCCCGGGCTATCCGGCGTTCTTGTGGGCGATCTGGGACGAGCGCCTGTCCTTCATGTTGTGGCGGACGCGGTTCGTGCAGGGCGTGCTGGATGTGGGTACGGTGCTGCTGGTCTTCCTGCTCGGCTGCCGGGCGCTGCCGTTCGGCTGGGCCCTGGCGGCGGGCCTGCTGACGGCGCTCTCTCCGCACCTGATCTCGGCCACCACCTATCTCCTCACGGAGACCTTGTTCACCTTCCTGATGGTGCTGGGGCTGTGGCTGACGGTGCTCGCCGCGGAGCGTGCCTGGCTGGCACCGCTGGCCGGTGCGGCGCTGGGCGCGGCGGCGCTCACCCGTCCGACCCTCCAGTATCTGATCCTCCTGGTCCCCCCATTGCTCCTGTGGTATGCGGGCTGGCGTCGCGGCTGGCGCACCGCCGCGGCGCTGGTGCTGGGCTTCGCCGTGGTCTTCGCGCCTTGGATCGTGCGCAACATCGCGGTGATCGGTCAGCCCTCCGACAGCCGGCTTGCCGTGAACACCCTGCATCACGGCATGTATCCGGATCTCAGCTACCGAAACGATCCGCGAACGCGGGGGGCCCCGTACCGGTTCGATCCACGGGGCGCGGAGATCGGCAAGGATCTCGCTTCGGTGCTGGCGGAGATCCGCCGGCGCTTCTCGGAGGAGCCCGCTCGGCATCTGTATTGGTATCTGATCGGCAAGCCGCTCACCCTGTTGTCCTGGGGGATCGCCGCCGGCATGGGCGATGTGTTCGTCTATCCGGTGGCCGCCTCGCCCTATTTCACCGACCCGATCTACATCTGGACCCATCGGCTGATGTTCCTGCTCCACTGGCCGTTGGTCGTCCTGGCCCTGATCGGCGCCTTCGGGTTCGGTTTCTCCAGGCGTGCGCGCAGCGCCGGGACGGGCGGGCTGCTCTGGCCACTGCTCACGCTCACGGTGTTCTACTTCCTGGTGTTGCACATGGTGGGCGCTCCGTTTCCCCGTTACGGGATTCCGCTGCGCCCCGTGCTCTATCTGCTCGCGGTGTGGGTCCTGGCCATGGGTTGGACGCGGGTGCGGCAGTCGGTGGCGAGACAGGTGCTCCATGAGTCCGGTGCCGGGGTCTGAGACGCCCCGCGTCGCGGTCCTCATCCCCTGCCGCAACGAGGCACGCACCATCGCCGGGGTGGTCCAGGGCTTCCGGCAGGCGTTGCCCACCGCGACGATCTATGTCTACGACAACGGCTCCACAGACCAGACCGCCGAGCAGGCCGCGGCCGCGGGCGCGGTGGTGCGCCGGGAGTCGCTCCCGGGCAAGGGCAACGTGGTGCGGCGCATGTTCGCGGACGTGGAAGCCGACGTCTATGTGCTGTGCGACGGCGACGGGACCTATCCCGCCGAAGCCGCCCCGGCGATGGTGGCACGCATCCAGGGGGAGTGCCTGGACATGGTCACGGCGGTGCGGGTGAGCGGGGAGGCGGCAGCGGTCTATCGCCCGGGACATCGGTTGGGGAACCGCTTCCTCACCGGCATGGTGGCGCGGCTGTTCGGGGACCGGTTCAACGACATGCTGTCGGGGTACCGGGCCTTCTCGCGCCGGTTCGTGAAATCCTTCCCTGCACTGTCGCGCGGTTTCGAGATCGAGACGGAGCTGACGGTGCACTGCCTGGAGCTGCGCCTCCCCGTGGCGGAGATCGAAGTGGCGTACGCGGCGCGTCCACCGGGTTCTTCCAGCAAGCTGCGTACCCTGCGCGACGGGCTGCGTATCTTCGCCGCCATCGTGCTGCTGCTCAAGGAGGTGCGCCCGCTGTTTTTCTTCGGCATCGCCTTCATGGTGCTGGCCCTGAGCGCGCTGGTCCTGGCCTGGCCGCTGTTCGTCACTTACATGGAGACGGGCCTGGTGCCCCGCTTTCCCACGGCCATCCTGGTCACCGGCCTGATGCTCCTGGCCTTCATCGCCCTGTTCTCCGGGATCATCCTGGACAGCATCAGTCGTGGACGCCGGGAGATGAAGCGCACGCGCTACCTCTCCATCCCCGGGCCGGCGGGACCGCCATGAGGCGGTTTGCGCGGTTTTGCGTGGGTGGCGCCCTCGGCTTCGTCACGGACGCTGCCGTGCTCTGGGTCCTGACCCGACTGGGCTGGTCTCCTTATCTGGCGCGGTTGCCGGCGTTCGGGCTCGCCGTGCTGGTCACCTGGCGCTGGCACCTGGCGAGAACCTTCGCCGACCGAGACCATCGAGGGGGCGGGGCCGGTGGGTTCGCCCGGTATCTCGCCACTCAGGCCGGCGGGCTCGGCACGAATCTGGGTGTGTACTGGATGCTCCTGGGGCTCCTGCCCTCGCGTCAGGGCGCCCCCATGGTCGCCCTGACGTTGGCCTCGGCCGCGGCGCTGGCCCTGAACTGGACGGGCGCCAGCCGCTGGGCGTTCCGCGCCAGGGATCCCGACCGCATCGGCTGACCGGGTACCCGCACCCCCCTGAGCTGGCATACTGAGCGACGCCCGCCGCGGGCGAAGCAATACGGGGGGTTCATGGCTGACGATCTTGGAAAGTGGCCGTGTGCGGCTTTGGAAGATGCAGATCCAGCGCTCGGCGTCGAACGCGAGCGGTTCCGTGCGGCGCTCGGGGAGGCGCCGGACCTGCTGCGCGTGGCCCTGGCCAGCCCGTTCGCGGCGCGGATGCTGGACTCCGAGGCGGGCAAGTTGCTGCGCGAGAGCGGCGACCTGGAACGCCCCTATCCGCCGGGGCTCTACGCGGAACGGGCCGACGCCCTCGCATCCCTGGAGGAGGAGGCGGCCTTCATGGCCGCATTGCGCCGGTTACGGGTGCGCGAATCGGTGCGGATCCTGTGGCGGGACCTGCTGGGTCTGGCCGATCTGCGTGAGACGTTGTCCGACCTGACGGACCTGGCCGAGGCCTGTCTCGAGGCGGCCCTCGGCTGGGCACACCGCAGTGTGGCCGGCCGGTTCGGGGTGCCCCGTCACCCGGACGGGCGCCCCATGGCCATGGTCGTCCTGGGCATGGGCAAGCTCGGGGGGCGTGAGCTCAATTTTTCCTCGGACGTGGATCTCGTCTATGCCTATGCGGAAGAGGGCCGGACCGACGGCGCCCGTTCCGTCACCCACGGCGAGTTCTTCCGCAGGGTGGGGCAGCGGTTGGCCAAGCTGCTCGCCGAACCCACGCCCGAAGGCTTCGCCTATCGCGTGGACCTGCGCCTGCGCCCCTTCGGAGAGGCCGGGGCCCTGGCGGTGAGCTTCGACGCCATGGAGGAGTATTACCAACGCCACGGGCGCGACTGGGAGCGCTATGCGATGATCAAGGCCCGTCCCGTGGCCGGCGATCTGGAGGGTGGCGCGTCCCTGCTGGAGCGTTTGTGTCCCTTCGTGTACCGGCGCTATCTGGACTACGGGGCCATCGACGCCCTGCGTCGCATGAAGGCCCTGGTCGATGCCGAGGTGCACCGCCGGGGGCTCAAATCCGACGTCAAGCGGGGTCCGGGCGGCATCCGGGAGGTGGAGTTCGTCGTGCAGACCTTCCAGCTCATCCACGGGGGACGGGATCGTGAGCTCCGGCGCCGCGCCCTCCTGGACGT
>JALVEU010000270.1 GCA_027030565.1 Gammaproteobacteria bacterium
CGAGGCGGGCCTGGACCCGAGCGGGCCGGTGGCGCGGCGCCTGCGGGTGCTGGTGGCGCAGCTCACGGGCTTCCCGCGCCACCTCTCCCAGCACGTGGGCGGCTTCGTGATCTCGCGCGGGCCGCTGTGCGAACTGGTGCCGGTGGAGAACGCGGGCATGGCGGGGCGCACGGTGATCCAGTGGGAGAAGGACGACCTGGAGGCCCTGGGCCTCATCAAGGTGGACGTGCTCTCGCTGGGCATGCTCACCGCCATCCGCAAGGCCCTGGCCCTGGTGGGCCGGCAGCGGGGCCGGCCCTTCACCCTGGCCGACGTGCCCGCCGAGGACCCGGAGACCTACCGCATGATCCGGCACGCCGACACGGTGGGCGTGTTCCAGATCGAGTCGCGGGCACAGATGTCCATGCTGCCGCGGCTGCGGCCCCGCTGCTTCTACGACCTGGTCGTCCAGGTGGCCATCGTGCGCCCGGGGCCCATCCAGGGCGAGATGGTGCACCCCTATCTGGCCCGCCGCCAGGGCCGGGAGCCGGTGACCTACCCCAGCGCGGCGGTGCGCCGGGTGCTGGAGCGCACCCTGGGCGTGCCCATCTTCCAGGAGCAGGTGATGCAGCTGGCCGTGGTGGCCGCCGGCTTCACCCCCGGAGAGGCCGACCAGCTGCGCCGGGCCATGGCCGCCTGGCGACGCAAGGGCGGACTGGAACGCTTCGAGCGCAAGCTGCTGGAGGGCATGCGGGCCCGCGGCTACGACGAGCGCTTCGCCCGCCAGATCTTCCGCCAGATCCGGGGCTTCGGCGAGTACGGCTTCCCCGAGTCGCACGCGGCGAGCTTCGCCCTGCTCGCCTACGCCTCGGCCTGGCTCAAGTGCCATTACCCGGCCGCCTTCACCTGCGCCCTGTTGAACAGCCAGCCCATGGGCTTCTACGCCCCGGCCCAGCTGGTGCAGGACGCCCGGCGCCACGGCGTGGCGGTGCGGCCCGTGGACGTGAACGCCAGCGACTGGGACTGCACCCTGGAGCCGCCCGAGGCGCCCCGCCCCGCCCTGCGCCTGGGGCTGCGCATGGTGCGCGATCTGAGCCGCGCCGGGGCCGCGCGCATCGTGGCGGCCCGCCGCGAGGGGCCGTTCGCGCACGTGGAGGATCTGGCGCGGCGCGCGGGGCTCGATCGCCGCGACCTGGAGGCCCTGGCCGCCGCCGACGCCCTGCGCCCCCTGGCCGGCAATCGCCACCGCGCCGCCTGGGCGGCCGCGGGCGTGGAGCCGCAGCTGCCGCTGCTGGACGGCATCCCCGTGCCCGAGGGCGAGCCCCTGCTACGCCCGCCGAGCGAGGGCGAGGACATCCTGGGCGACTACGCGAGCCTGGGACTCAGCCTGCGCCGCCACCCCCTGGCCCTGCTGCGTCCGCGCTTGGAGCGTCAGGGCTGCCGCCGGGCCAGCGAGCTCATCCAGCTGCCCACCGGCACGCCCGCCCGGGCCGCGGGCCTGGTGCTGCTGCGCCAGCGCCCCGGCTCGGCCTCGGGGGTGATCTTCGTGACCCTGGAGGACGAGACCGGCACCTTCAACCTGGTGGTCTGGCCCCGGATCGCCGAGACCCAGCACCGGCCGCTGCTGCGGGCGCGGCTCCTGGAGGTGGAGGGTACGGTGCAGAACGAATCCGGCGTGCTGCACCTGGTGGCCCGCCGGCTCACCGACCGCTCGCCCTGGCTGGGCAAGCTGCCGGTGGCGAGCCGGGACTTCCGGTGAGTCCTGCGGGCCTCGGCCGCGAAGTGGTTGACTTGGCGTCGGCCGAGCGCTCCAATGGACTGAAGATCGATTTATCGGAGGCTGGCCCCATGCGCAAGATCCTCGTCGTCCTGCTCTCCATGACGCTTCTCGCCGGTTGCACGACCATCGACCCCTACACGCGCGAGGAGAAGGTCAGCAACACCGCTAAGGGCGCCGGCATCGGTGCGGCCGGCGGTGCGATCATCGGGGCGATCGCCGGCGGCGGCAAGGGCGCCGCCATCGGTGCGGCCGCAGGCGCGGCACTGGGCAGCGGCATCGGCTATTACATGGACCGGCAGGAGGCCGAGCTGCGCCAGCGCCTGGAGGCCACCGGGGTGCGCGTGGTGCGCACGGGCGATTCCATCCGGCTGGTGATGCCGGGGAACATCACCTTCGCCACGGACTCCTACAACGTGCGCAGCGACTTCCTTCCGGTGCTGGACTCGGTGGCCGTGGTGCTCAAGAAATACAAGAACACCCGGCTGCGCGTGGTGGGCCACACGGACTCCACGGGCAGTGCGTGCTACAA
>JALVEU010000271.1 GCA_027030565.1 Gammaproteobacteria bacterium
AGGCACGAGTGCAGGCCACCTCCTGACGCCCTACGTTCGCCGCACGGACGCCGGTCTGGATCTGCGGCGCCTCAGTCAGCCCCGGTATCCGCCGTCGTCTGCGGCTCGCAGGGCCGGGGACGGCCATGCGCCTTGATCCCCGCGCCGAGCAGGCTCCGCAGGTGCTCCGGATCCAGGGCCGACTCGCCCGACAGCCGGTAGTCGATCCAGTATCGCGCCGATTCGGCCAGGCCACGGGGCGCGATCTTGGGCTCGAACCCCAAGGCCCGGAGCTGGTCCACCCGCCACTGGGCTCCGGGGATGTGGTTGAAGATGCCCAGGGCGATGGCGTTCTTGAGCTCTCCAGTGCCCACGATGTAGAAATCGGTGAAGCCGCGCTCACGCAGCCTGGCGCCCACACGGGCGGCTGCCTCGTAGGATTCCAGGGGGGGCAGATAGACCCAGTACTGTTTGGGCTCACGTATGGGCTCCTCGCGCAGGCTGGCCTCGGCCCCGCGGTCACGCAGCACCGCCAGGAGCTGGGCGGCCACCGCACGGCTCTTGAGGGGTCCGAAGCTATAGCACTGCTGCACGGCCGCCGAAGCCGGGCCTTCCTGTTCCGGCTGTTGGGAGACCTCACCTCCGCGCCCTGCGACCTTCGGGGGGGCCTTGGCGGCCGGACCCCGAGTGCCTGCGGGGACCGTTTCTCCCGGGCGCGCACTGTGGTCACCGACCGGGAGACGAGGCGGCCCGGCCGGAAATTCGCTCGTTTCCAGCCTTGGGGGCCCATCAGGCTGCACGACCTCCGTGCCGGACGCGGAGGAGGGTACCGGGTGGGCCTCGGTGGAGGTCCGGTTCCCGACCTCGAGGTCGTCCGGTGATCCCTGGGGCACATCCGAACGATCGCCGCCGGGCGGCTCGGCCGTCTCGTTCCACGCAGCCGTGGCGGGCGGTGCGGGACGCGCCTCCACGGGCATGACTCCTGTCACGGCGGCAGGGGGCGGTCCGGTCACGGGAGGCTCACGCTCGGGTTCGTCGCCCCGCGGAGGAAGAGCCGTGTCTTCCGCCGTGGCCCCCTCCTCCCGGCTCGGGACGGCGGATACCTCCTCCCGCCGCGCAAGGGCCATCCCGGCAGCCCCGGTCATCTGAGTGCCCCCTTCGGAGTCGGCGCCCGGGACGGCAGCCTTCGGCATCGAGACCGCATCCCGCGGGGGCGGTAGAGACTCCTGCTTCACGCCTGCGGCCTCGGCACGGCGCGCATCGATCCCCCCATGCATGGGCTCGACGCGCGATGCCCTCGGGTCTTCGGGCGCCGAGGGTGAATCCGTCCCAGCCGCGGAGGGCTTGAGCTCGTCCAGCAGCACCAGCCTGCGGCCCGCCGCGGCCTCCGGTTCCACCTCGGATGAGGGCCGGCCGCCGGGGACACCACCCAGGTGCCAGAGCAGATAGGCGGCATTGGCCGCCAGCAGCAGCACGAAGATCGTTCTCATGCGCGCTCCATGATCGCCAGTCCCTCCAGGGTGAGCGCGGCCACCACGTCCATGGACAACCGTGAGGCACGGGCGAGCCATGCGGCGTCCCCGCCGCTGGCGATCACTCGAACCGGCCCATCCATGCTCGCGGCCATGTCCGCCACCACAGCTTCGATCCCGGCGACCAACGCGCGGTGCAGGCCAGCCCGAACCGCCGCAGCCGTCCCGCGCGCGAACACTGGGGGTGCCTGCACGGGAAGGTCTGTCGGTGCCCGCACGCCCCGGGTGGCACATCTCAGCCCCGCTGCCATGGCATGCACGCCGGGCAGGATCACGCCGCCCAGATGGCGCCCCCCAGCGTCCAGGGCGTCCACCGTCACCGCAGTCCCACAATCCACCACGATGCAAGGCCCGCCCACCCGCGCGCGGGCAGCCACCAGAGCCACAGCCCGGTCCGTGCCCAAGGTGTCCGGATCGGGGTAGGCGAGCCGAACCCCGAAGGTCTCGGCCTCGCCACTGCGCACCAGGCGCACCGGAACCTCCAGTGCCGCCGTCAACGCCCCGTCCATCTCCGAACCGAGCACACTGCAGACCACCACCCGACGGGGTGCACGGGCCCGCACGTGGGCCGCCACGGCCTGCACCCGGTCCTCGGCCCGGGGATATGCATGGGCCTGTACATCCACCGGCCCCTTGGGACCCAGGAGCGCGGACTTCATCCGGCTGTTGCCGAGATCGAGCAGCAGGCAGTCCATCACCCCGCGACCCAGCGATCCTCCAGGGTGGTGAGCCGCAGCACTTCACACCCGACGCGCACGCGCAGACGCCC
>JALVEU010000272.1 GCA_027030565.1 Gammaproteobacteria bacterium
CTCCGGACCACCTTGACGATCTCCGGGATCACATCCCCGGCGCGACGCACGATCACCCAATCGCCGATGCGCACGTCCTTGCGTTCGATCTCATCCATGTTGTGGAGGGTGGCGTGGGTGACCGTGACCCCACCCACGAACACGGGCTCCAGCACTGCGACGGGGGTGAGCGCACCGGTGCGCCCCACGCTCCACTCCACGTCCACGAGGCGGGTCATCTCCTCCTCGGGAGGGAACTTGTGGGCGATGGCCCAACGGGGGGCCCGGGCTACGAAACCGAGGCGCTCCTGCCAGTCGAGCCGATCGACCTTGTACACCACCCCATCGATGTCGAAGGGCAGCGACGCCCGCTTCCCCAGCATCGTGCGGTGATAGTCCAGGCACCCGTCCACCGCCTCCACCACGCGGTTCTCCCGGCACACCCGCAACCCCCACTCACGGAATTGCGCCAGCACCTGGCTGTGTCGCGCCGGCGGCGTCCAGCCCTGGACCTCCCCCAAGGCGTAGAAGTACATCTCCAGCGGCCGCTGCGCCGTGACCCGAGGGTCCAACTGGCGGACGCTGCCAGCGGCGGCGTTGCGCGGATTGACGAAAGGCTTCTCGCCCCGCTCACGCGCGCGACGGTTCCACTCCTCGAAACCCTTCTTGGGCATGTAGACCTCGCCGCGCACTTCCAACAGTGGTGGCACGTGCTCCCCGCGCAGGCGTAGGGGGACGGAACGAATGGTGCGGACGTTCTCCGTCACGTCCTCGCCCACGTAGCCATCGCCCCGCGTGGCAGCCAGCGTGTACACGCCACGTTCGTAGACGATGCTGATGGCCAGTCCGTCGAACTTGGGCTCCACGGCGTACTCGATGCGCTCCACGCCCAGGGCCTCGCGATTGCGCTGGTCCCAGGCACGGACCTCTTCGTCGGTGAAGGCGTTGTTGAGCGACAGCATCGGGATGCGGTGGCGCACCTCGCCGAACTCGGCGCGCGGTGCCGCACCCACCCGCTGGGTCGGTGAGTCGGGGGTGACGAGCTCAGGGAAACGCGCCTCGATCTCCTGGAGGCGACGCATGAGGCGGTCGTACTCGGCGTCCGGAATCTCCGGGGCATCGAGTACGTAATAGCGGTAGTTGTGGTACTCGATCTCGCGACGCAGCCGCTCGGCCTCCTCACGCGCCTCCTCGAGGCCCAGGGCCGCGACCGGCTTGCTGCGCAATGCGGTGGCTTCGCTGTCAGTGGACTGGGGCAACGCGTGCTCCACGGCGCAGTTCCGACATGCGCAGCTGCTCCCTCAGGTGCTCGACGGTCTGCTGGGTGAGGGTGCTGCGCGTGTCGTCCAGGATGCGCGCCCCAAACCGGTTGGCCAGTCCCTGGACCGTGGAGAGCAGGGTCTCGAAGGCCTCCAGGGCGTCCATGCCCACCGGCAATTGCATGAACAGGGTGAGTCCGGGCGTGCTGAACTCGTCCATGGCATCCAGATCGAAGGTCCCCGGCTTGACCAGATTGGCCATGCTGAACACCGGTTCGCGCCCGGCGCGCGTGTCGTAGTAATGGAAGATCCCCATGGGACCGTGAACCAGGCCGAACTCCTCGGCCGCGCGCAGCAGCGACTCGCCGGTGATCTGATAAGGCTTCTTCATCACCAGGTGGAAGACGATGAGCATGCCGTCCTTCTCGGCAGGTGCTGCCGCCTGCTCCATGCTTGCCCGCGCACCAGCCCCGGGTCGGGCCGGTTCCCGCCCGCTGGCCACTGCACCAGCGACCTGTGGTCCGCCAGCGCCCGGAGCCTCCACGGGACCCGCCGTCTTCCCCCGGCCGGATCGCTCCGGTGCGGCCTCCGGCTCCGCGCCCTGTGGCCCGGCGCCTTCCGGATCGGTCCACACCGGCTCGCCGGGATCGGTCCCCGGATCCAGGGGAGGCAGGTCGTCCGGGATCTCCGGACCGCGCCGGTCCCCATCGTCCAGCAGGGGATCGAATTCGTAGTCTGCGTCGTCGAAGCGCACCCGACGATGTCGCTCGTTCTCCTGGTGACGGCTGAACCACCAGATGCCCACCAGCACGGCGACGCCGATGGCAAGCAACACCCATCGAAATTCCCAGGGACTCATGAGTACCTCCTCAGCACCAGCTCGTGAAAACGCCGGCCCTCCCACGCCGACGATGCCCCGACCAGCGTTTTCTAAGCGTTGGCCATTCGGACCGCCTCGTCCACATCGACCGCCACCAGCCTGGACACCCCAGGCTCGTGCATGGTCACCCCCAACAGATGCTCGGCGAACTCCATGGTGGTCTTATTGTGCGTGATGAAGACGAACTGCACCCGCTCGGACATCTCGCGCACCAGCTCGCAAAAACGCCCCACGTTGGCCTCGTCCAGGGGCGCATCCACCTCGTCCAGCATACAGAACGGCGCCGGATTGAGCTCGAAGAAGGCGAACACCAGGGCCACTGCGGTGAGCGCCTTCTCGCCCCCGGACATGAGGTGAATGGTCGACAGCCGCTTGCCGGGCGGCCGGGCCAGGATGGCCACTCCGGCGTCCAGCAGGTCGTCGCTGGTCATCTCCAGATGCGCATGGCCGCCACCGAACAGGCGCGGAAATGTCTCCTGCAGGCGCTCATTCACCTTGTCGAAGGTCTCGCGGAAACGCTGGCGGGTTTCCCGGTCGATCTTCTGGATGGCGCGCTCCAGGGTGGCCAACGCCTCGGACAGATCCGCATGCTGCCGGTCCAGATAGACTTTGCGCTCACTCTGTTCCTCGAACTCGTCTATGGCGGCCAGATTGATCGGGCCGAGCCGGCGGATCTTCTCGGCCACGGCCTCCAGCTGCTGGGCCCACTGCTGCGCATCGGCGTCCTCTGGGAGACCGGACAGCACCTGCTCCGCCTGTACCCCGGCCGCCTGCAGCTGCTCGCACAGTCCCCGCGCACGGACCTCCACTTCCTGCCAGGCCACGTGCCGCGCCTCCCGTTGCTCACGGGCCTGCTCGAGCCCCTGCTCCGCTTGGAGGCGCGCATGCTCGGCCTCCCGCAGCGCGTGGTCCGCTGCCTGGACCCGTTCACGGGCTGCACGCAGGGCCGCCTCGGCCGTCCGCCGCTGGTCTCGCAGCGCTTTCAGCCGGGCCTCGGTGAGTTCCAGGGGATCCCCTCCGTCCGCTGCGCTGGTCTGCAACGTCCGAAGCCGATGCTCGGCCTCCTGGAGGCGTTCGAGAACCCGGGCCAGGGCCTCCTGCGCCGATCGTCTGGCGGCCCGGGCGGCCTCCAGCTGCAATGCCAGCGCATGCGCCCGAGACTGCACCCCCTGGATCTGCCGGCGCACGTCCGTCAGCGCCGCCCTTGCCCGTTCGCGTGCCGCCGCCAGCGCGGTCCGCTCACCGGTCAAGCCCTCCAGTTCGGCCTCGGCCCGTGCCCGGCGCTCTTCGGCCCGCGCCATGGCCGCCTGCTCCTGGCCGATCTGCTCGCTCAGCTCGCGCAGGTCGGACTCCAGTCGCTCCCGCCGCCGGTGCTCTGCATCCATGCGCGCGCGTACCCGTTCCAACTCCGTCTCCAGCTGAGCCTGTCGGCGTCGCGCCTGTTCCCAGGCCCCCTGGGCCTCGCGCAGAGCGCGCTCGAGCACCCTCAGCCGCTCCCGCCCCGCCTCCAGGCGCTGCCGGTGCTCGGCGAGCGTCCCGGTGAGCCGGTCGATGGCTGCCTGCAGCGTGCGAATCTCCTGGGCCCGGGCCAGCACACCCGCGTGCTCGTCTACGCCCCGGCTCACCCGTACCCAGTCGGGACCCAGCCACGTCCCGGATGGCGTGATCACCGATTCGCCCGGTCGCAGGTGCGGTACCCGTGCCCATGCAGCCCCCAGGTCCTCGGCCGCATAGACGCTGTGCAGAAGCGTGGGTACGACCCGACTCGAACGGAGACGGGCGGCGAGAGATCCCGCCGGCGCCGGATCCCCCGTGCCCTGCTGCAGGAGTATCAGCTCGTCGCTCTCCAATGCCTCCAGCGCCTCCGCCCATTGCTGCGGGGCGTCGACCACCACGGCTTCCAGCGTTCCGCCAAGCACGGTCTCCACCGCATGTTCCCATGCCGGCTCCACCTCCAGAACCTGCGCCAGGCGAGGCGCCTCGGCCAATCCATGCGCGCTCAGCCAATGCGCCGCAGCCTGGCGCCGCTTACCCAGGGCAGCCTCCTGCAGCGCTTCCAGGGAACTCAGGCGCCCCCGCGCCTCCTGCAAGGCGCCCTCTGCCTCGGCCACGGCCTGCGCCGCAGTCCGGTTGGTCGCGCGGCACTGTTCGATCTCCTCGGTCAGCGCATCCATGCGCCGCCGGGTCTCGGTCGCGCGGCCATGCAATTCTTTCACCTCGGCCGCCAGCGCATCACGGGCGGTGTAATCCGGCGTCGGAATCGCCTGCAGTTCCTGCTCCAGGCGCAGGCGCTGTTCTTGCATGCGCCGAACCTGGCGCGTGAGCTGTTCCAGCCGTGCGTGTTCGGCCCGGGCCCGCTCACGCGGTTCGGCCAGGCGGGCACCGAGCGCCTCCCAGGCTGTATCCAGCTCCTCAGCGTTGGCCTCGGACTCGGCCAGCAGGGCGTTCATCTGCTCCATCTCAGCGGCCGCTGCAGCCGCCCGGGGTTCGAGCGCGTCGATCTCGGACTCGGCCTGGGCGAGACGGCGTTCGTCGGCCGCCCGGGCCTGCTGGAGCCGCTGGACGGCGGCCTGGGCCTCCCGCAGCTCCTCCGCACGCCGTGCCTGTTCCTGGCGTGCGTGTTCCAGGGCCTGCTCGCTGCGCGACACTTCCGCACTGATGTCATAGAACGCGGCCTGCGCGGCGCCCAACGCCTCCTGCGCCTCGTGGTGTCGATCACGCAGGACCTCGATCTCCTGGGTAGCCGCGTGCAGGGCCTCGGTCCGCCGCTGCACCTCGGCCTCGGCCTCGCGCCAGGCCGCTTCACGTTCGCGCCCCGTCCGCTCGAGGGCACGCAGGCGCAGGGCCAGGAGCTCCGCCTGCAAACGACGTTCCTCTTCCTTGAGGGCCTTGTAGCGTTCGGCCGTGCGCGCCTGGCGCTTGAGCCGGTCCAGCTGTTTGTCCAGCTCTTGGCGCAGATCGTCCAGCCGTTCCAGGTTTTCACGCGTGTGCCGGATGCGGTTTTCCGTCTCGCGGCGGCGCTCCTTGTACTTGGAGATCCCTGCCGCCTCCTCCAGATAGATGCGCAGCTCCTCGGGCCGGGCCTCCACCAGGCGCGAGATCATGCCCTGCTCGATGATGGCATAGCTGCGCGGTCCCAGACCCGTGCCCAGGAACAGATCCACCACGTCGCGGCGCCGGCAGCGCGATCCGTTCAGGTAGTACTTGGACTGCCCATCACGGGCGACCACCCGCCGCACGGAGATCTCGTTGAACCGGGCGAACTGACCACCTGCGCGCCCCTCGGTGTTGTCGAACACCAGCTCGACGCTCGCCTGCCCCACCGGCTTGCGACTCGCCGAGCCATTGAAGATCACGTCCTCCATGGAGTCGCCGCGCAGGTGACGCGAGCTCTCGCCCATCACCCAACGCACCGCGTCGATGATATTGGACTTGCCGCAGCCATTGGGTCCCACGATGCCGGCCATGGCGCCCGGCAGCTGGAGCGTGGTGGGATCGACGAACGACTTGAAGCCGGCCAGCTTGATACGGCGGAGGCGCATGGAAGGCGGATTCAGACCCTGCTCTGGAAGGCAGCCGATGCTGCCGAAATCCCCCGACGATGGCATGGCCGCGCCGGGCCCGGTGGTAATATCACGGTTTATCGTTGCTTTCCTTCGACTGGATGCCGATGCCCACGCAGCCGAGCAAGACGCTGGAGACCTTCGACAATCCGCGACCGGGGCGCGATTATACCATTCGCATCCGAATCCCCGAGTTCACCTGCCTCTGCCCCCGGACTGGACAGCCGGACTTCGCCGAGCTGCTACTGGAATACGTTCCGGAGGCACGCTGTGTAGAGCTCAAGTCGCTCAAGCTCTACATCTGGTCGTTTCGCGAAGAGGGGCACTTCCACGAGGACGTGACCAATCGGATCCTCGACGACCTGGTGGGCGCCCTGGCCCCGCGGTTTATGCGCCTGACGGCCGAATTCAACGTGCGTGGTGGCCTCTACACCACGGTCATCGCCGAACACCGCGCGCCGGGTTGGGCGCCGCCCCAGCCGGTGCATCTGCCCTGAATCCGGCCACGGGGGCATGACCGACCCGGGCCTGAGCCTGGGGCTGGACCTCGGCACATCGGGATGTCGTGCCTGCGTCCTGGACGCGGCCGGCCGGCGACGGGCCTTCGCCGCCGTGGCTTGGTCCGGTCCGTTCCAGGACCCGGAGACCTGGTGGACGGGCGTGCTGTCCGTCCTCGACATGGTCTGCAGGGAGGTCGTTCCCGGGGCCTTGCAGAGCCTCGCGGTGGACGGCACCTCCGGCACCGTCTTGGCTACCGACGGGCAAGGAACGCCGGTGGGACCCGCCCTGCGCTACGACGACGCCCGGGCTAGGGCCCAGGCCGAGGCCATCGCCCGCGTCGCGCCGCCGGATTCGGGGGCCCACGGCGCCTCCAGCGGGCTCGCCAAGGCTCTGTGGATCGCTGCCCGGGATACAGGAAAGCAGATCCGGCATGTCCTTTCCCAGGCCGACTGGATCACCTTCCGGCTGGGCGCCCCGCTGGGGGTCAGCGACGACAACAACGCCCTCAAGCTCGGCTGGGACCCTCTCCAACAACGGTGGCCCCGTTGGATCGAAGCGCTGGGTCTGCCGCGGGCCTGGCTCCCCCGAGTGCATCGGCCGGGCACGCCCCTGGGCACCGTCCATGAGCCGCTGGCACGGCGCTTCGGACTCTCACCCGGCGTCCGGATCGTCGCCGGGACCACCGACAGCGTGGCGGCCACGCTGGCCGCCGGCGTCCGGCAACCAGGCGAGGCCGTCACCGTGCTGGGCAGCACGCTGGTGCTCAAGGTGCTGTCGCCCCGGCCCGTCCATGATCCCGCCCATGGCGTGTACAGCCACCGGCTGGGCGAACACTGGCTGGCGGGCGGCGCCTCCAATACCGGAGGCGCCGTGCTGCGCCGTTTCTTCGACCCCGCGACCCTGGAACGGCTCTCCCGTGCCCTGGAGCCCGACCGCCCCACCGGGCTGGACTACTACCCGCTCTTGCGGCCGGGCGAGCGGTTTCCGGTGGCGGATCCCGGGCTGGCGCCGCGGCTGGACCCCCGACCGAAGGATCCGGCGCGCTTCCTGCAAGGGCTGCTGGAATCCATGGCCCGCATCGAGGCTCGAGGCTATCGCCTGCTGCACGCACTGGGCGCACCCTATCCGCGCCGGGTCTATACCACCGGTGGCGGCGCCACGAACCCGGCATGGACACGCATCCGGTCGCGGATCCTGGGTGTACCCGTGGTACCGGCACAGGAGACGGAGGCGGCCTGCGGTGTCGCGCAGCTGGGCCGACTGGGGGTGACCGCAAGGCACGGTCCAGCGGCTCGCCGCCGTTGATGAACCGGAAGGGCACCGTATGTCTGCACGGTGCTCTCGCTGGCGTGACCTGGCACGCCATAATGCCCACCCAAGCCTTCCCGACACAGGACTCACACCATCTTTCGTGCCCCCCAGGTGCGCGGAGAGAGGACCGGAGCGCTCCAGCGGGGGCGGCTCCCGGGATGCTGCCCCATGGAGCCCTGATCAGAACGCACATGAGCCGATCGAGCCAACAGCGCGTAGAACGCCGGGCCAGTGCCCGGGTGCCCAGTGACATTCCAGCAGTCGCACGCCTGTCGAAGGGCGGGACCCACGAGGTCCGGATCGCCAATTTCTGCTTGGGTGGCATGCTCCTGCAGTTCGACAGGGCGATGACACCCCTGCTGCGCCGCGGCGACCGGATCATCGTCGAGTTCCGTGCCGACGTCGAACCGCAGTCCGTCGAGCTCGCCACGCCGGCCGTGGTGCGCCATCTGCACCACGATGCGGTGGGAGTCCAGTTCCATGGGCTGACGGGGCAACAGGAAGCCGTGCTGCGCACACTGGCCGAGCAGTTGAGACCGACGGCCGCCGAACGGCCCTGCGACAGGTCCGGACCACAGTGGGAAGCGCGCTGCGGGCAGGTGCGCAAGCTCGCACGGGACCTCTGGTCGCGCTTCGGCACGGGTCTGGTCAGAGGGGCGCTGGATGCGGCGGCCGAGGAGTATTTCCAGCGTACCGACGGGCTGCGCGACGAGGAGGAGAAGGCCCAGATCCTGGTCGATCTGAGGGCCACCGACATGGTCCGCCACCGGCGCGATCTGGACGCACTCCTGGATCGACACGCGGCGGTGCACATCGATGCCTGCACCGCATCCGCGACAGAAGGCGCTTCCGGACAGGGGGACGCGGTCGCCGGGCTGAGCCTGGTGGAGAACGAGGAGGTCGAGGACTGGCTGGCCAAGGACGCCGTGGCCAACCGCATCTCCCAGGAGAACGGTGAGATCCTGGAACGGCTCCGGATCCGCCTGGAATGCCTGTTGCCCAAGGGGGCTCCGGTCCCCCTGGGCCCGGAATCTCTGGCGGGCCTGCTCAACGACGTGCTCCTGGACACCGGACTCGCCGACAAGGAGCGGCGACGCGTGCTCTGGTCGCTGGGCCGCCCCCTGGCCCAGACCGTCGGCGCGCTCTACGAGGCCTTCGATCAGGCCTTGGAGGAACAGGGCTTCGGGGCGCCGGCCGATGCGTCGGCTTCGGAGCCTCCGGCAAGCGATACAAAGGGGCCACGCGTCGAGCAGCGCCCGCCGGAGACCGTAGACCCCGACGAAGACGCCCAAGAGCCGCCGGAGGCCGCCGCGGCACCTGGGGCCGCCGTGCGCTCGCTTAGTAC
>JALVEU010000273.1 GCA_027030565.1 Gammaproteobacteria bacterium
GGCGTTCATGGGGATCAAGATCCTCGCCCCTGGCTTCTACTCCAGGCAGGACACCCGCACGCCCGTCAAGATCGGCGTGGTGGCCATGCTCGCCAACATGGCGCTCAACGTGGCCTTCGTGGTTCCCTGGGTATGGATGGGGCTGCCCGGTCCGCACGCGGGCCTCGCGCTGGCCACGTCTGCGGCCGCCTGGCTGAACGCGGCCCTGTTGCGCCGACGGCTCATGAGCCAGGGAGTGTACACGCCAGGGGGCTTTTGGCCGCGCCTGGTGGGCGCGAGTGCGGCGGCTGGGCTGGTGATGACGGCCTTTCTCGTGTGGGCCACACCGCCCCTGGCGCAATGGGCGGTCTGGAGTCCCGGCGAACGACTCGGCGCACTTCTCGCACTGATCGTCGCCGGGGCCGGTGCCTATGGGGCGGTGCTCTGGCTGGGCGGACTGCGCCCCGCCATGCTGCGTCCCGACGCCGGGCTCTGATCCGTCTGCGCATGGGGTGGTGAACAACGGGAAAGCGCGGCGGGACCGTGCGTTACAATTGGTTTTTTCGGCACCGCAGCCCATGGAACTCATTCGCGGCGAACACAATCTGCGGCCACGACATCGCGGTTGCGTGGCCAGCATCGGGAGTTTCGACGGCGTGCACCTGGGGCATCAGACGGTCCTGGGGCAACTGGCGGAAAAGGCCGTGGAGCTCGGTCTGCCCACCACCGTGATCGTCTTCGAGCCCCTGCCCCGGGAATACTTCGCCGGCGGCCACGGCCCTGCCCGCCTGACCCGATTCCGGGAAAAGGTGCAGGCCCTGCGGCGGTTCTCCGTGGACCGGCTCCTCTGTCTGCGCTTCGACCGGCGCCTGGCCGAGATGCCCGCCACCCGGTTCATCGAACGCATCCTGGTGCGGGGGCTGGGGGTGCGGCACTTGGTCGTGGGCGACGACTTCCGGTTCGGACGCGGCCGTGAGGGCGACTTCCATACGCTTCAGGAAGCCGGCCGGCGCTACGGATTCAGCGTCGCGCACATGCTCACCTTCGACATCGACGGCGCGCGCGTGAGCAGCACGCGCGTGCGCGAGGCGCTGGCGCGCGGTGACCTGGAGACCGCAGCCAGGCTGTTGGGCCGCCCCTATCGCATGAGCGGACGGGTGGCACACGGCGACAAGCGCGGACGAGTGCTGGGCTTCCCCACCGCCAACATCCGGCTTGCGCGACGCGTCTCGCCGCTCCAGGGGGTGTTTGCCGTGGAGATGTAC
Organism: Gammaproteobacteria bacterium; assembly: GCA_027030565.1. GTDB lineage: Bacteria > Pseudomonadota > Gammaproteobacteria > JAJDOJ01 > JAJDOJ01 > JALVEU01. The sequence continues at coordinate 1,245 of JALVEU010000273.1, forward strand.
GGGCTCGACCCCGAACCCTTGGCCGGCGTGGCCAACGTCGGCACGCGGCCCACCATGGACGGCACCGAGGCCCGGCTCGAAGTGCACCTGCTGGACTTCGACCAGGACATCTACGGACGGCACGTCCACGTGGAGTTTCTGCACAAGATCCGGGACGAGCGCCGGTTCGAGTCCCTGGAGGCCCTGGTGCAGCAGATTCGTGCGGACGTGGGGGCGGCCCGTGACTTCTTCCGTCACCGCGGCACCGACACAGGGGCGCCCCAAGGACGGCCGGCAGCAGGGCGTGGGCCTTGAATCGACGACCGATTGCAGGCATTTTGGGCGGCTTGCGCGACTGAGCCGCACCCATGTCCTGCCTCCAAGATCGAGGCGCCATGTAGCCAGGCGCAAGACCAGCGCCTGCCCGGTACCGCCCTGGAGGTACGGGACCTCGTCCATCCAAGCTGGGACCCCATGAGCGACTACAAAAAGACGCTGAACCTGCCGCAGACCGATTTCCCAATGCGCGGCAATCTGCCCAAGCGCGAGCCCGAGCGCCTGGCCCGTTGGGAGGCTGAAGACCTGTATGCCAAGGTCCGGGCCGCCCGCAAGGGCGCCCCGCGTTTCGTGCTTCACGACGGGCCGCCCTATGCCAACGGTGACATCCACATCGGCCACGCCGTCAACAAGATCCTCAAGGACATCATCGTCAAGAGCCGCCTGCTCTCGGGTTACGACGCCCCTTTCGTGCCGGGCTGGGATTGCCATGGCCTGCCCATCGAGCTTCAGGTGGAGAAGCTGCACGGCAAGGCCGGTGCCGATCTGCCACCGGCCGAGTTCCGGCGTGCCTGTCGCGACTACGCCCTGAGCCAGGTGGAGCGCCAACGTACGGATTTCAAACGCCTTGGCGTACTGGGAGATTGGGCGCACCCCTACCTCACCCTGGAGCCCCGTTTCGAGGCAGACGTGCTGCGGGCGCTGGGCCGGATCGTCGCCAATGGTCACCTGAGCCGGGGAGAGAAGCCGGTGCACTGGTGCATCGACTGCCGCTCGGCCCTGGCCGAGGCCGAGGTCGAGTACGAGGAACACACCTCAACGGCCATCGACGTGAAGTTCGAGGCCGTGGACCCGGCAGAGGCGGTGGCCCGCTTCGATCTGCTGGACGGGCCCGGAGAGGGGCCGGTCTCCATCGTCATCTGGACCACCACCCCTTGGACCCTGCCCGCCAATCAGGCCGTGGCCCTGCATCCGGACTTCGACTATCTGCTACTCCAGGCCGGCGGGCAACGGCTGATCGTGGCGCGCGAGCTGGCCGATGCGGCACGCTTGCGCTGGGGGATCGAAGAGGCGCAGGTGCTGGGGACGGCCCGTGGAGCGGCGCTCGAGGGTCTGCGCCTGAAGCACCCCTTCTACGACCGCGTGGTGCCCGTGATCCTCGGCGAACACGTCACCAGCGAGGCAGGCACCGGTGCCGTGCATACCGCCCCCGGCCACGGCCAGGAGGACTATGTCGTGGGGCAACGCTACGGGCTGCCGGTGGACAATCCTGTCGGGCCCGACGGCCGGTTCTACGCGGAGACGCCACTGGTCGGTGGGCTGTCGGTTCAGGAAGCCAATGCCGTGGTGCTGGAGGCGCTCCAGAAGCGCGACCGACTCTTGTGCCGCGAGGAGATCCGCCACAGCTACCCGCACTGCTGGCGCCACAAGACGCCGATCATCTTCCGTGCTACGCCGCAATGGTTCATCGCCATGGACCAGTCCGGACTGCGGGAGGCGGCACTCAAGGCCATCGACGGCGTGCGCTGGCGCCCGGAGTGGGGTCACACGCGCATTCGCAACATGGTTGCCCAGCGCCCGGACTGGTGCATTTCACGCCAGCGCAACTGGGGCGTGCCCATCGCCCTGTTCGTCCACAAACGCTCCGGTGAGCCGCACCCGGACACCGTGCGCCTCATGGAGGCGGTGGCCGAACGGGTGGAGTCCCAGGGGCTGGACGGCTGGTACGAGCTGGACCCAGCGGAGCTGCTGGGAGAGGAGGCCGAGCAGTACGAAAAGAGCACGGACATCCTGGACGTGTGGTTCGATTCGGGTGTGACCCACTACTGCGTACTGGAACCGCGTCCGGAACTGCACTTCCCCGCCGAGGTGTATCTGGAGGGTTCGGACCAGCATCGGGGTTGGTTCCAGTCCTCCCTGCTCACTTCGGTGGCCATGCGAGGGGTGGCCCCCTATCGGGAGGTGCTCACCCACGGGTTCACGGTGGACGCTCGGGGACAGAAGATGTCCAAGTCCCGGGGCAACGTGGTGGCCCCGCAGCGGGTGGTGGACCAGCTGGGCGCCGACATCCTGCGCCTCTGGGTGGCGGCCACCGACTACAGCGCGGAGATGGCGGTCTCCGACGAGATCCTGCGCCGCACGGCCGATGCATACCGGCGGATCCGCAACACCGCGCGTTTCCTGCTGGCCAATCTCCACGGTTTCGAGCCTCGGCATCATACGCAAGCCGTGGATGCCCTCCTGCCGCTCGACCGCTGGGCCCTGGATCGCACGTTGCAGGTCCAACAACGCGTGCTCGACGCCTACGAGGCCTATCAGTTCCATTTGATTTTCCAGGCGGTGCACAACTTCTGCGCCGTAGACATGGGCAGCCTTTATCTGGACGTCACCAAGGACCGGCTGTACACGCTGCCCGAGGGGCACCCTGCACGGCGCTCGGCGCAGACGGCCATGCTGGCCATCCTGGAGGCAATGGTGCGCTGGTTGGCGCCGATCCTGAGCTTTACCGCCGATGAGATCTGGGAGTTCATGCCGGGCGACCGCTCGAGTCCCGTCTTCGCTGCGCAGTGGGCCCGGGACCTGTCGCCGCTCGACGCCGACGCCCCGTTGGGGCGCGAGGATTGGTCCCGCCTTCTGGCGGTGCGCGAGGCGGTGAGCAAGGTGCTGGAAGGACTGCGCAAGTCCGAGGCCATCGGTGCGGGACTGGATGCCGAGGTCGACCTGTACTGCGACGGCCTGCTGCGAGCGGTCCTCGAGCGTCCCGGCGAGGAACTGCACTTCCTGTTCATCACCTCGGCCGCCCGGGTCCACCCCTTGGTCGAGGCACCGGCGGGAGCAGAGCGGTTCTCTCTCGAGGGGGGAGAACTGGCCGTGGCCGCGTTCCCCAGTCCGCATCCCAAGTGCGTACGCTGCTGGCACCATGCACCGGACGTGGGTACGCATCCGGAACATCCGGCACTCTGTGCCCGGTGCATCGAGAACATCACCGGTGGTGGCGAGAGGCGGCAATGGATCTAGCGCAGGCCGGATGCCCCGGTGGTCTTGGGCGTCCGGCCATGCATCGGTGCCGCGGGGGGACGACGTGCGTATAGGCAGATGGCTGACATTGTCGGGGCTGGTCGTGGTGATCGACCAGGTGAGCAAATGGGCGGCGCAGGCGTATCTCGACCCCGCGCGACCCGTGCCCGTGGTGCGCGGTTTCTTCGACTTGCAACTGGCCCACAACACAGGGGCCGCCTTCAGCCTGCTTGCGGATGCCGGCGGCTGGCAGCGGATCTTTTTCGTTGCGCTGGGTGCTGTGGTCAGCCTCGGCATCGTGTGGTGGTTGCGCCGCTTGCAGCCGCATGAACGCTGGCTGGCGCTGGGCCTGTCCCTGGTACTGGGCGGTGCCGTGGGTAATCTCGTGGATCGCATCCGCTGGGGACACGTGGTCGATTTCATCCATCTGTACCACGGCCCGTGGCACTGGCCCACCTTCAACGTGGCCGACTCGGCGATCACCGTAGGGGCGATCCTGCTGATCGGGGCCGAGCTGCTCGGCCAGCGCGGCCGGGGCAAACAGCGCGATCCGGCTCTCTGACCGGGCGGGCCCGATCGTGGCGCATCCGTCCAGTGCCTTCCAGAGGATGCCGGCGAGCGGGTGCTCCCAGGGTGCGTCCGGCACGCGCAGACGGGCGAGGCAACCGCGTCACCGCCGCACGGCGACCCGACTATGACGCCCCGGCGGGAGGGTGAACCGGTGCAGCGCGCGGCCCTGGGCGATGCCGTGGAAGTCCATATCCGGATCGAACTGGAGGACGGTCTGGTAGCAGAGGACACCTTCGCCGACGAACCGATAACCGCTGTCCTGGGCCAGGGGGACATCCACGCCTGTTTGGAGCGTCAGGTGCTGGGCATGGCCGTGGGCGAGGAACGCAACCTGACCCTCGAGCCCGAGGAGGGCTTCGGGCTGCGCACGCAAGAGGCGGTTCACACCCTGTCTCGCAGCGCGTTCTCAGCCTTGGGCCCTCTGGAGGTGGGACAGATCGTCGCCTTCGAGACCCCCAGCGGCCAACGGCTCCCAGGGGCGATCCGCGGGATCGACGACCGAGCTGTAGTGGTGGACTTCAACCATCCCCTGGCCGGCCACCGTCTCAGGCTGCGCGTCCGGCTGGTGGGCCTGCGCCGCAGCCGCGACGCTTCATGACCCCGGCGCCCGCAGGGTCGCTGGGCGCAGACGCCCGCATCGGTATAATGACCGCCTGCAGTCGGCGGGGCCATGCGCCCCCTTATGTGACGAATCGACCCGGATCCGGTCCATGCAAGTCCTTCTCGCCAATCCACGCGGCTTCTGTGCCGGTGTCCAACGGGCCATCGAGATCGTGGAACACGCCCTGGACCTGTTCGGGGCACCCATCTATGTGCGCCACGAGGTCGTCCACAACCGCTCCGTGGTGGAAGGACTGCGCAGGAAAGGAGCGGTGTTCGTCGAAGAGGTGGCCGAGGTCCCGGACGGGGCGACGCTCGTCTTCAGCGCCCACGGGGTCTCCCGGGCGGTGCGTGAGGAGGCTGCCTCGCGGCGCCTGCGTGTTTTCGACGCCACCTGTCCATTGGTGACCAAGGTGCACATGGAGGTGGCCCGCTACAGCACTGAGGGGCGCGAGACCATCCTCGTGGGCCATGCCGGGCACCCAGAGGTGGAAGGAACCATGGGGCAGTACGACCGCACCAGCGGCGGTGACATCTATCTGGTGGAGAACACGTCCGACGTGGAGCGGCTCCAGGTGCGCCGCCCCGACTTCCTGGCCATCGTCACCCAGACGACGCTGTCCATGGACGATACCGAGGAGATCATCCAGGCACTGCGCAGGCGCTTTCCGCAGATCGTGGGGCCGCGCAAGAGTGACATCTGCTATGCCACCCAGAACCGGCAGGATGCAGTGAAACTCCTGACGGGGCAGGCTGACCTGATCCTGGTGGTGGGTTCCCGCAACAGCTCGAACTCCAACCGCCTGCGTGAGATCGCCGAAAAGCGAGGCGTTCCCGCCTATTTGATCGATGACGCCAGCGAGATCGACCCAGCCTGGCTCTCCGGCAAGCGCTGCATCGGGGTCACGGCCGGGGCCTCGGCGCCGGAGCGCCTGGTCCAGCAGGTCATGGCCTACCTCCAGGACAAAGGTGCTCGAGTCCTCGGCGAAGTCGGAAGCGTGCGCGAGGAAGTGGTCTTCTCGTTACCAGCCGAACTGCGCCAGGCCGGGGCGTCGACCTCTGGAGAACGGTCCGCGTGAGCTACGGTCTGCTCAGTGGCCCCAGCTGTCTTCCCCGCTGTCGTCGGTGTCCCCATCGTTGTTCTTGTCCCAGCCGCGCCGACCGGCCTGATCGATGGTGAGCAGACCGTCCCCATCCTGGGTGGTGCCCGAGATGGGTGTTGCGGTCAGTGTGAACGTGTCTGCACCGGAGACACTGACCGACAACGTGTAGTACTTGGCATTGCTGTCCTTGGGGGACTGAGTGAACGGGAGCGTCGGGGCCGCCGCATCGGCTGCGGTGGAACAGTCGTTGTCGGGTCCCGGATTGTAGCAGCCCGTCTCCGTGTGCACACGCTGCATGAAATTGGCCAGCTCCAGCAGATCCGCCTTGGCCATGGCGCGACGGGTCTTCTTGATCTGCGTCGTGTAGGCCGGAAAGGCCACAGCCGCCAGGATACCGACGACCACCACCACGATCATCAGTTCGATGAGCGTGAAGCCCGTGCAGGGGCGCCGCCCGCGCTCCGCCCCTGCACTCCGCAGCGCTTTACGGCTGATAGGCACGCTGACGAATCTCCTCGTGGGTGATGGGCTCGATCTCCTGCACGGCGTGGGTCTTCGGGTCGTAGGTGAAGCGTACCGGCTGGCCCAGCCGGAGCTTGTCCACGGAGACCTCGGCCCCCGTGGCATCCCGGTACACGGTCTGCCCGGTCACCAGGAAACTCCGGTCGCCGAGCACGATCCGTCCGGTGCCGCCCTCCACGTAGATTCCGTCTACCGTGCCGACGCCCGTGGCGGCCGGTATCGCGCCGCTCCACAGGAACAGCGGCAACACGAGCGGATAGACCCGTCGTCTGATCCAAGGCTTACAGATCACTCGCCAAGTCTTCATCGGTCCAGGTTCCTCATTGTGGGGTCAGTTCGATCCACGAGCGCCGCACCCCGGTAGCCGCCCCGGGCCGGGGGCGCAGGAGGCGTTTCACGGGCTTCTTGGTATTGGTCCCGGAAGTGTACTGGTAGTCCCCCAGCACGGCCGATGCCGAGGCGAGCCCCATGTCGAACCGCTGTCCGGCCACACTCACTTGTTCGTCGTTGTCGTCTGTCACCAAGTCCTGATCGTCCACTTTGCCGTCTGCATTGAAGTCGAAGGCGGCAAAGTCGGGATTTCCTCCGGTCTCGGCATCGACGCTCATGAGATAGCTGTAACCACCCGCCGAGCAGGCGGTAGCCGTGGGAACGGCCGTGTTGTAGAAGACGAGCCCATCACGCAGGAACGCATCGACCACCACGCGCTCCCCGGAGGCAGGCAGCGGGTAGTACCAACCATAATCGCCGTCAGCGGGCGGATCGGCGTAGGTGACCGAATTCGCCGACAGCACCCGCGCGTTGGATGGGAAGGAACTGTCCGTGCGGGTCGACTGAGCCACCAGGTCGGAGCGCGTCAACTGGGGTTTACCCGCGTCCCAAACCCCATAGAAATACTGCTGGTCCGTGGTGGATGCGTCACCCTGGAACAGGTACTGACCGGTACCGAAATACACCATGACGTTCGGGCTGTTGGCAGCCGTGGTGACCTGGAATGGGTAGCTGGGCAAGGGTTTCATGGTGATGGGCTCGGTCACCGCACCATCGAACAACGGCAGCGGGGTCTCCGGAGTCGTGGTCGTATCCTTGTAGGCCACATCCCAGTTTGCCGGATCGCTGTCGGAGACGTCGAAGGCCCATAGGTCCCCACGCAGGTCGCCGGCGTAGATCCGATCGATCTTCTGGTCTCCGTCCAGATCCACTAGGGCGGGGGAAGAGAGGCCATTGCGGCTGGCAGTGCTGCCGGACTGGGTGTCGAGCACGATGTAGTCGCCACTCTGCCATCCGTCCAGGCCGTCTTCCATAAACAGGATCATCAGCTTGGCCGTACCCGTGGATCCGGTGTCGTTGTAGCCGTTGCCGATGATCACTGCCCATTTGCCATTGTTCATCATGGCGATGGCCGGATCACTGAACGTGAAGCCCAGATCGGAATCGTCGGCGTCGGTGAACTCCCACAACACCACATCCTTTGCCGCAGCCGTGGTGTTCTCGAACGCGGAGGGGTCGGTGATGTCCAGCGCCGCCAGGCCGCGCCCTCCGCCACGCATGGAGACCACGGCCACGGTGCGCCAGGCGCGCGTTCCCCCGGCTTTGCCGGCCATGTACACGTCGGCCACCGAGATCTTCCCATCCACGTAGTAGCGGTGCCCGTAGGTCTTCTCGGTGAGATAGTGGTACCCCTTGGAGCCCTGTTTGGAAGCGAGCGCACCCGGTGCATAGGCCATGACCTCTTCACCGGTCTCGGCATTGAAGCCATGGAGCAGGCCGTCGTTGGCGCCCACATAGACCATGGGCGTGCGCGGCGAGCTCTTCTGGGCGTTCACGAACGCCGAGTACCGTGACGAAGCGGTGCCGAAGGGGTCGGCGTCCGGCCACGGATCATTCGGCTCGCCCACGTAGGTGGGCGGCGAGTGCACCATATCCCCGAGACGACTGCCCCGGTTCCGGAACAGCGTGCCTTCGTTGGAGCGCTCTCCGCGCAGAAATTCCACGCGTTGGGCGCTTTGCGTGTACGGGCTCGATTCCTGGGACTGATCCGGCTGGGTCCGCAGGTCCTCGACCAGAGCGGTCGGCCAGGAGGAGGCTCCAGAACCCACCCCGCTGGAGACGAACAAGGCCCCGTCCCCGTCCGAACCGGTGGTATAGATCACGCGGTCGGAGACGTCGCTCAGCGTATCGAGCATCTCCTGAGCACTCCAAGAGGGTAGGGTTGCCAGGTTACCCGTATCGGGGTCCAGAGCGTAGGCCACCAGGTCACCGCTCCAATCGCTACTGTTGAACAGGGCTACGAAGACCTGACTGCCCGCCTCCAGTGTGGAGCTGTTGAAGTTCACCGCGGCACCGCTGCCTTGGCGAGACTCGATGTCGGCGATCACGGCGTCGAGGGTTTCGACCAAGCTCACTGGATCCCGGGCGGACAGGAAGCGTCCGCGGCCGTTGTACGCTGCGTGGCGCAGGTCGTCTGCGGTCTCCTGTGAGTTGGCGGTGGGCTCCGGCCAGTCGAATGGTGCGTTGCGGTCGCTGGGGTCGGTGTCGATGGTGCCCACGGGACCGAATGCCACCCCGAAGGTGACCAGATGCTGTTCTGAGTTTTCGTCGAGATTGGCGCTGGGGGGACCGGACTGGGTGGGCACCTCGCCGAGGATGGCCGGCGCCAGGTCCCTCTTGTACCAACGCATGGCCACGTCGGCGAGCGTGTTGTTGAAGCTGTCCCGGTGGGCTTCGTAGACGTAGGGAATCTCCAGATTCCGGTCCTGGTGGCCCACCCAGGGCGAGCCCCCGTTCCATGCCCCGTCGGTCATGAGCATGACGAAGTTCTGCTGGCACTCGCCTCCCTCGCCCGCCGGGAGGATGGGTGAAGGGGCGTTGTAGCCGAACAGCGCATTGGGCGTGTCGTGCACGGTGCTGAAGTAACGTCCGACTCGATTCAGGAACCGGCGCAGCGGAGTGCCGCCACTGGAGACGATGTTGAATACATGCTCGAGGAGCTGCTCTTTGTTGGCATCCACACGCATGTCGGCGATGGGAAGGCCCACGTCGTTGTTGTTGTGCAACGTGGCCAGTCCCATGCGTGCCGAGGACTGCGTCACGACCCGGGACACCGCCCCTTTGGTGGTGAACTCCCGCGTCCGATAGTAGGCGAACCAATTGGCGAAATTCACCTTCTCTTCGTCGCTCAGCTCATGGAAGCGGAGCACGCCGTCCTCGTCGTAACCGTGGGGACAGTCCGGCACGTCCCAGACACCATTGCCATTGCGGTCCACCCAGCGGATCACCGGGACATCGAGGAGGTCGACCCTGCCGTCGAACCAACCGTATACCGGCCATCCCTTGTTCACCTTGTCACCTGCCCCTCCGGTACGCGGGTTCACCCAAACGTCCTGAAAGTCGTTGGTATGCGCGGCGTCCATGGGGGGAAAAGGTGTGCTGGTTCCCGGCACATTGCCGGGCCAGGGTTCGTAGTGGACGCTCTGATCGTAGGCGAGCAGGTTGGCCCCCAGGCACCAGGTGTTCCATTCCCGGACCCACTCGCCCTGGTAATCGTCGGGTTCCGTATCGTAGTAGTCCAGGATGTCCGTGAAGTACGCAGCTTCGGCACCTTCCACGGGCATGGGCCAATTCATGCTCCCGGAGTCGTCAAGAGCAAAGAAAATATTGGGCTGCACGTTCAAACCAACGAAAAGCGGCACCTGAGCGATCGTCCCTGCCGTAGACGCCACGGGCAGCCCGGCCAGGACCAGCATGGCCCCCACGGCCATGGTCATCCCCAGTTTCGGGAAAGACAGGTCTGCAGTGTTCATGGCGATGATTCCTTCTTTATTAACTTCCAGTGCGCTGATAAGTGGACTGTATGAATACCCGAGTATTGGGATTGCGACCCACGCCCCTCGCCGTGATCCGGAAGATGGTGACCGTCCCCCCCCCAGTCGTGGTCTTGCTGAGCATCTTGATGACGTAACGGGGATCTTCACTCACCCGAGGAAAACTCCGCGATCTGGAGTTGCCGTCCCCCCAGCTCATGCCCAGATAGTCGGGTTCGGTGTCCAGACGGCCGAGGAGCCCATTGTTGCCACTGTAGACCCCGCCGGAACCTTCGGTGATGGCATTGGCGAGAATGAACGCCTCGGCATCGCGCACCGCCGCCTCGGCCGCCTGCAGCGCGAGGTCCCGGTCCCGGAAATGTCCTGCCATCTGCTCTTCCATGACGGCGGAACGCATGCTCGCCAGGCCGATCAGGGTGAGCACCAGGAGCAGGATCATGCCCACCACGAGTGCCACCCCCCATTGGCTCCGGGGGAGTGTACGCGGCACGCTGCTGCAGGCAAAGCGCTTCATGACACCCGGTTCCTCAGTGCCACCACCGTGGTGAACACGCGCCGGATCCGCTTGTCGGCTGGCGTCGTCGATGCGCCCTGCAGCTCGTACGGCACGTTGTCGCTGGTCAGATTGTCCTCCACCGAGCGCATCAGCAGATCCACGCGCACGCTCACCACATCGTCCCAGGTGCCCACTGCATCGGCCTTCACATAACTGTTGGCCGTGCCGTCGGCGTCCGTGTCCAGGCCATACAGGATCTGCATGTCCTCCACGCCCTCCACGAGCTCCTCCGAGCTGACTGCCGCCGTCGTGCCGCTGTGCGTCAGGTACGCGCGCCACAGCGCGGGCTCACCGCTGGCACCGTTGCGGATGTAGTAGGCGCGGGAGACGAAACGCATGAGCCTCGAGCCGTTCTCGTACGTATAGGACGAGGAAGTCCCCGTGTTCGAGCAGATGAACGCCCCGCCCAGATTGGTGATGCAATTGCCTGGACTCGGCGGGACGCTCGTCTTGTGCTCCACCGTGGTGGTGCTGCTGTTGGACATCTGGAAGATGCCCGCCTGCCCGCAGGCCGTCGACACCACGGCCAGGATCTCACCCTGTTCGAAATCGTGGACGGAGGCGGTGGTGAAGCTCGCCGAGCCGGAGGCGTGACTGGTCACGGTGGCGGCGCTGTTGGCATCCATGTAGGCGATGCGGAACGAGTCCGAGTTGCCCAACACGGTACTGGCGTATTCCGAGGGAAAGGTGTCCACACCGCCTTCGTAGCCGTGGATGGGCTCGGCCTGAAACTGCCAGCCGGTGCCGTTGACGGCGTTTGCAATCTGGGCGGCGGCGCCTCCGCAACCCCAGTACCCTGCCGCACGCAGATCCCGACCCAGGAGATCCAGGGCAAAGCGCGCATTTTCCTGTATGCGGGCAACGGCGGCGTTGACCCGATAGGTCTGTTTGTTGGAGACGTAGATCTGCACCACACCCCCGACCACCACCAGACCGAGCACCATGGCGACCATGAGCTCTACCAGGGAGATGCCGCGTTGGCCATTGGAGACGAGCGGATTCATGGCACGAAGGGTGTGACAAAGAGCCGCTTCACGGGCTGACCGCTGGAGTTGTATCCGTCGTTCCACCAGACCTTGACCACGTAGATGGTGCCCAGGTTGTCGCACCCAGGCGCACCGGGGGTGGCGGGTGGATCGTCCTTGGGCGTGGAATCCAGGCACACGATGCCCTGCCCGGAGGGCAGCTCACGGGCCAAGGTGTTGGCCCATTCCAGCAGATCGTTCTCGGCCAGCTCCTGGGGGGTGCAAGAGGCAGGCGTGGTGTTGGTCGCCGTCCCGCTGGCATCCACCACGCTGCAGTCGTGGTCACCCTGCTTGTCGCTCACCGAGGATTGGTTGTAGTGCCCGGCGAGGACACCGGCCGCATTGGCCCGCATCCGGTCGGTGATGTCATAACCGAGCAGCGTCGCGTGTGAGCGCAGCAATGCGCTCTGGGTCTGGCGCAGTGTGGTCATCTGCAACTGAGCGAGACCCAACAGGCCGATGGAGAGCACCACCACGGCCACCAGCACTTCCACCAGAGTGACGCCTCGCTGTTCCGCGTTCACGAACATGTCTGATCCTTCAGCAACCGCACCCGACCGGTTCCATCGATCTGCAACATGCGCCCATAACTCCCTTGGCGGTCGTCGCACACCGTGAACGACCCGCTCTCCATGGGCCTGCCCGAGGCCCGGAAACGTATCCGGTTACTCAAGGTCGAACTCGGCGACACCGTGACGCCCTCATCCAGCGCCGCATGCTTCTGGACCACAGGCTCGGGATCGGAGCCGGTGCTGTCCACCACATCGTCCGCGTCTTTGTCGACGAATATAAGCCAGCCGTCCCGCCATCCCACACCAGTGGAGGTCGAACACGTGGACTGGTCGTCACTCTTGCACATCACCACCCGAGCCCCGCGCCGCACCGCCTCCATCCGGGCGAGGCTGAGGCTGCCCGCCAGCTCGTTGACGCTCGTCGCGAGCCGGTTGTCCTTGATGAGCTTCGTGAAGCCCGGAACTCCAACCGCAAGCAACACGCCTGCCACAGCCAGCGTGACCAGGAGCTCGATAAGCGTGAAGCCTTGGGATACTTTTTCCATGGGGACGTTATACCGCTTGGGAAGGGAAGGGCGCAGGCCAGGGGCGCGGCCTGGGACGAAACACCGATAAGCGGCCGATTATAGTCGGCTTTCTAGACCTGGAACACAGAACGCTTCCAGCAGAGGGCGGGCCGAACCCGGACGACCTGCCGTCGCAAAGGCGTGAGCGGCAGCGCCCTGCGATGCTGTCAGCGTCGGACCGAAGACGTCAGCCCGAGGCCCCCTCGCCGCACCGGGCGGTCTCGACACGCAGGCGCCCGCTGCGGCTCAGGACGATCCGGCGTCCGTCCCCGTCCGCACACAGGTACAGCGTGCCCGCCTGAAAGGCCCCGGTGGCGGTCTTCGGCACCCCCATGGGCGTGTAGGAGATCATCCGCGCCACGGGCCGATTCCCCTGGATCACCACGGTGTGGTCGGCTGCGCCCCTGGCGAGCACGGGCTCCAGGAGATCCTTTCGAGTGTCCCCGTCCAGATCGCGGAACACGATCCAGCCCACCTGATAACCCTCGGTGGTGCAGGTGGCACCGTCACGGCTGGCACAGAGTGTGACACGCCGACCGCTGCGAATCGCCTCGGCGCGTGCCAGGTGGATGGCCCCCACCAACCGGTTGGTGATCGCTGCCAGATGGTTGGTACGCGCTATGGTGCTCCAAGCGGGCACCCCGATGCCGACGACGATCCCAATGATGGCCAACACCACCAGCAGTTCGACGAGCGTGACCCCCGTTTGCCTGTGCATGGTCCCCGGACTCCCGGATTCGGTGGCCCTACACGATGCTTCGGGGGCGGCCCGGCTACAGCGCAACATTGCGCTGCATCCCGGTGACATAATCCCCCGGTCCCTTTCGCTCAGGATCAACGAGTTCGGAATCGCTGGATCGGTGGGGGTCCCGCGTCAGGAGGCGTCGTTCACGTAGACGTGAGCCGTACGAACGGGCGCGCCGCACAGGGAAGCGCATTCGGGGAGGCACCGAGCCCGTGCCCAACATGCCCGTGCCGGGAAGGTCGTGCACGCGGCCCCGCCTGGGCCGAGCCCACTGCAGCCCCTGCAGCGGATCGGGACTGCGAAGCCGGGATGCCGTCGCGGCCCGGAGAGGAAGGAGACCGGCTTGCCCGCAAGGTACCGGTGGTCTGGTGCCGGTGAGAGGACTCGAACCTCCGACCTACTGATTACGAATCAGTTGCTCTGCCAGCTGAGCTACACCGGCCAAGCTTGATAGCATAGAGGATGCGCCGGAGCTGCTCAACCGGACAACGATCGTGCGTGACACTGCGCAGACCAGGTTTGGAGCATCGCACCTCGTGGTCATCCAGACGGGTTGCAGAGGAAGACCGAGGCCCTCCGGGACGACTACAACCTCCGTATCCTGGGCGCGATAGTGCCGGTCCGAGACCGCGGAAAGTACCTGGTGCTACCTCTTCTTGGCCCGCGGATGGGCGGCATCGTAGACCTGGGCCAGGTGCTGGAAGTCCAGGTGTGTGTAGACCTGGGTGGTGGAGATGTCGGCATGACCGAGCAGCTCCTGCACCGCACGCAGGTCGCCGGAGGACTCCAGCAGATGAGTCGCACAGGCGTGCCGGAGCCGGTGCGGACTGAGGGGCTGGTCCAGCCCGCTGCGCAGCGCCGAGCGGCGCAGCCGCTTCTGGATGGCCCGCGCACCCAGACGCCCACCCCCACGTCCCAGGAACAGCGCAGCCTCCCGGCCGTGCAGGAATGAAGGACGCACCTGGATCCAGGCCCGCAGGGCCTGAACGGCCTTGCGCCCCACAGGCACGTCGCGCACCTTACCCCCCTTACCGCGCACGCGCACACGGCCCGCCTCCAGGTCCAGATCCACCAGGTTCAGCCCGGCCAGCTCCGCCAGGCGCAGTCCGGAGGAATACGCCAACTCGAACAGGGCGCGATCACGCAGCTCCAGGGCGTCCTGCGGCTCATGGTCCAACAGACGCGCCATGTCGTCGACGGCCACGCTTTTGGGCAGGCTGCGCCGCCGCTTGGGTCCGCGTACCCCGACGGCCGGGTTGGCCGCCAATCGCTCCTCACCCAGCAGCCAGCCGAAGAAGCTGCGCGCCGCCGACAACTTGCGCGCGATGGTGGCCGGTGAGCGCCCCCGCCGGTGCAAGGCCATGGCATGGCGCCGCAGGTGTGCCGGATGGACCTCTCCCCAGGTCGCCACACCCTCCCCTGCAAGGAACCCGGCCAGCTCTCGGAGGTCCCGCCGGTAGGCGGAGACCGTGTGCGGAGAGCTGCGCCGGCGCTCGGCCAGCATGCGCAGGAACGCCCGGACCGGACCCTCCAAGCCTTCCGGGAGCGAAGGTGTGGCACCACCGCGTTCAGGCGCCGACATCCGTTGGACTCCAGTTCGGCCGTCCGGCCCGCCCGGTGGGCTCCATCCGTGTGCGCAACGCGCGGCCGAGGAGCGCGGCGAGCTGGCGTACGAACAGGGTGCCCATGCCCTCGCGGAACCGTTCTGGATCCTCGCTTCCCAGGGCGAGCAGGCCCCTCCAATGACCGTCGGCCAACGGGGCCACCACGGCCGAGCGCACCGCTTCCGCCCCGGAGAGGAGCTCGCGGATGCACGCATCGCCCGGATCCAGAAACAACACGCGGCGTTCGTGCGTCAATTCTCCAAAGCGTTCCTCGGCCTCGGCATCGCTGAGCACGAAGGAGAGGGAAGACACGCCGGATCCCGGCCGCCAGACTCGCAGGTCCATGGCCACCAGCGCACATTGGGCGCGGAGGTGTTCACGCGCCACAGCCACTACGTCTTCGGCGTCCTCGGCCTCCATCAACGCCAGCGCGAGTTCGTGGAGGCGATTGCCCAGGTCCTCGTTGCGCCGGGCCGCCTCGATGAGCCGTACCTGCTGTGCGCGCAGGCGCGCAACGCGCTCTCGCAGCCGGCGCACCTGGTGCTCCAGAAGGGACACTGCGCCGCGCACGCCTTGCGACACCTCCAGCAGCTCGAGGAGCTCCGGGTGCCGACACAGGAATTCCCGATGAGCACGCAGATAGCGGACCACGGCCGCTTCGTCGCATACCGATTCCTGCTCCCCGCTCACAGTTCGATCTCCCCTTCGAACACCGTCTCGGCCGGTCCCGTCATGCGCACCGGACTTCCGGGTCCCGGCCATTGGATCTCCAGCCGGCCGCCCGGCAGCTCGACCTCCACCCGCTCAGCGAGCCGTTTGGCCAGGCGCCCGGCGACCACTGCCGCACAGGCCCCGGTTCCGCATGCCAGCGTCTCCCCCACCCCACGCTCCCAGACCCGCAGCCGCACGCGGCGCGGCCCGAAGAGCTGCATGAAACCCACGTTCGCACCGTGCGGAAACGCGGGATGTCGTTCCAGCGCGGGACCCAGCTCGGCCACGGGGGCACGGTCCACGTCCTCCACCTCCACCACCGCGTGAGGGTTGCCCATGGACACGGCGGTGAGCGTCACCACCTGCCCATCCACCTCCAGCTGGTACCGAGGGCCCGGTCCTGCGCCGCGGATCGGAATGGCCCCGGGTTCCAGCCGCGGCACGCCCATGTGCACACTGATCCGACCATCCTCTTCCACCTCCAGCACGATACGGCCCGCGCGGGTCTGCACCGGAATCCGGCGCGCGTGCGTCAGTCCCCGCTCCCGGACGTAGCGTGCGAAACACCGTGCGCCGTTGCCGCATTGCTCCACCTCGCCCCCATCGGCGTTGAAGATGCGATAACCGAACTCCACGTCGGCTGCGGGCGGCGGCTCGACCACCAGCACCTGGTCACAGCCCACGCCATAGCGCCTGTCGGCCAACCTGCGGATGTGCTCGGGCGTCAGATTCAGAGGCCCTCGTGTGGCATCCAGGACCACGAAATCATTGCCCAGCCCTTGCATCTTGGTGAACCGGAGCTTCATGGCGCATCCATGAACCGATGGCCTCCTGGCCGTACATGGCGGGCATCCTCCGGAACGAACGCCCCGGCTGAGGTCCTGATCCGACAAACGTGGACGCCCCGATGGACGAGCTGTCCGCTGGTGGTCATGCGCCGCCCGCTCCCTAGGGCAAGGTCCGTTCTCCACGGACCAGGTCCGCGTAACGCTCACGGCTGCGAACCACCCAGGCGCGGTCGCCGTCCACCATCACCTCGGCCGGCCGCGGCCGGCTGTTGTAGTTGCTCGCCATCGTGAACCCGTAGGCCCCGGCGGAGCGCACCACCAGCAGGTCGCCGGCCTGCGCACGCAGGCGCCGCTCTCGACCGAGGAAATCGCCGGTCTCACAGACGGGTCCCACCACGTCGAAGAGCCGCTCCTGGCGGTCCAGACTACGGTCGGCTTCGACGATCTCCTGCCAAGCACCATACAACGCCGGCCGCAATAGGTCGTTCATGGCCGCGTCCACGATGGCGAAGCGGCGCCCACCGGTCTCTTTCACGTATTCGACCCGGGTCAGCAGGATGCCTGCGTTGCCCGCAATCGCGCGTCCCGGCTCGACCAACAACGCATACTTCCGGTCACCCAGCTCCCGGCGCAGCGCCTGGGCATAGTCACGAGGCGCCGGCGGAGACTCCTCGGCGTAACGGATGCCCAAGCCACCGCCCAGGTCCAGGTGCCGGATGGGGATGCCCTCGCGCTCCAGGGCGCCGGCCAGTTCCAGGATCCGCCGCAGGGCGTCGATGAACGGCGCCAGCGCGGTGATCTGCGAGCCGATGTGGCAATCGATGCCCACCACTTGGAGTTCGGGTGTACGCGCGGCCTGCCGATACAGCTCGCGTGCCGTGTCGACAGGAACACCGAACTTGTTCTCATGGAGCCCCGTGGCGATGTATGGATGGGTATGCGGATCCACGTCGGGATTGACCCGGATGGACACGGGAGCACGAACCCCCAGGCGCGCCGCCACTGCGGCGATCCGCTCCAGCTCCGGGGCCGATTCCACGTTGAAACACTGGATGCCCGCTCTCAAGGCCGCCGCGATCTCGTCGGTGCGCTTGCCCACCCCCGAGAAGACCACCCGTGAGGCCTCGCCACCGGCCTGCAGCACCCGATAGAGCTCGCCGCCGGAGACGATGTCGAAACCGCTGCCCAGACGGGCGAGGAGGTCGAGCACGGCCAGATTGGAGTTGGCCTTGACCGCATAACAGATCTGGTGGGGATGGTCGGCGAAGGCCTCGTCGAAGGCGCGCCAGTGCTGCTCCAGGGTGGCCCGCGAATAGACGTACAGCGGGGTACCGAATGCCGAGGCCAGGGCCTGGACCGGCACGTCCTCGGCGTAGAGCCGTCCGTTGCGATAGGCGAAGTGGTCCATCTCAGCCGCCCCCGGTCCTCGACACCGAGACGGGCGCAGGCGGCCGCCCGCCCTTGCGCGCCTTCTCTTGGGGCTGGGGGAGATAGAGCGGGCCTTTCTGCCCACAGGCCGACAACATCACCACCGCCACCACCATGGACGCGAGCGCCATCGACCGACGGCCACGCCGCACATGCATGCCTCTGGACCAGGACTGCGCCGCAGCGCTTGTAGCGTCGCCGGACAGGGAATCGGGCGGTAGGGGGAGGCCGGAGGTCATGATCGACGGCAGTATAGCGGCTCTCGCACCGCCTGGGCATGGACCCGACTCGGCGGAATCACGGTAAACTGCTTACATGGAGGCGCTGCTGGACCGAATCGAGGTACAGACCGGAAGGAATCCCGACGCCGCAGTCATCTGGCTCCACGGATTGGGCGCCGATGGATACGACTTCGAACCCATCGTGCCCCAGCTCGAGCTCACCCACGCGGTGCGCTTCGTCTTCCCGCACGCCCCAGTGCGACCCGTGACCGTCAACGGCGGACTGCCCATGCGCGCCTGGTTCGACCTGTACGGCCTGGATCCGGAGGCTCGGGAAGATATCCCCGGTCTGGAGACCGCACGGAGACAGATCGAGGCGCTGGTCGCGCATGAGATCGAACGCGGCATCCCCGCGGAGCGGATCGTGCTGGCCGGCTTCTCCCAGGGGGGCGCCGTGGCCTTCTATGCCGGGCTGCGCCGTTCCCAGCCGCTGGCGGGACTGGTGGGCCTGTCCACCTTTCTTCCGGCCTACCGGCGCCTAGCCGCCGAACATGCCCCCGAGGCCTGCGACCGCCCCATCTTCATGGCCCACGGCAGCGAAGACGAAACCATTCGTTTCGAGTGGGCCGCCGCAGCCCGCGCGCTCCTGGAGAGCTTGGGTTGCCGGGTGGAATGGCACACCTATTACATGGGCCACGAGGTCTCCCCCGCAGAGATCCGCGACCTTGGCCGCTGGCTCGTCCGGGTCCTGTTTCCCAAGGAGGCGGCGTGAGCCGCTGGTTCCCCTTGCGCCCCACTGCCGCGCTCGCGCCGGCCGAGCCGCTGTGGAAGCGCGCGCCCACGCGCGACGAGGACGGGCGGTTGCTGACGGATTTCCTGATGATCGTACCGGGACTGCGCAGGCGCAGCGAGCCGGAGATTCGCCAGCGCCTGGCCGCCATTGAGCAGGTGCTCACCCTCTATGGAGAGCACGTGGTGTTCGCCGACGTCAATCTGCGGCTCAACACCCTGTGGGTGACCGTGAGGCCCGTGCCGGGCATCTGCCTCGAGCTGCCCGCGGCCATCAAGGTGGCCGTGCCCGAGGCCCTGCTGGTGGGACAGCAGCGCAAGCCGAACAAGTGACTCGGATTCGGCGGGGGATCCTGTCGATTCCCTGAGCGGGCGGTGCGGCCTTCCTGTGCAACCGAATGAAGATGCCCGCAGGGCCGTCCTGCCACGACACCTGCCCCTCCGGATGCAGGGCGCGGGGAGCCGGGCCGCTACGAGCCTTGCTCGATCCGGCGGCGCGCCTCGGCCACCTGCCGGCGCACCTGGCGTGGTGCCGTGCCCCCAAGAAGGTCGCGCGCCGCCACCGAGCCCTCGAGCGTGAGCACCTGGCGGACGTCCTCCTCGATACACTCCGACAGGGCCCGCAGCTCGTCGAGCCTCAGCTCGTCCAGACGCCGGCCGGTACGCTCGGCCAATGCCACGGCACGGCCCACGATCTCGTGAGCGTCGCGAAACGGAACGCCCTTGCGCACCAGGTAATCGGCCAGATCGGTCGCGGTGGAGAATCCCTCGGCCGCCGCCGCGTACAGGCGCTCGCGGTTCAGTTCCATGGCCGGCAACATGTCGGCGAAGGCGCGCAGCGCGGCGCGCAGCGTGTCGATGCTGTCGAACAGGGGCTCCTTGTCCTCCTGGTTGTCCTTGTTGTAGGCCAGGGGCTGGGATTTCATGAGGGTCAGCAGCGCCATGAGGTTTCCATAGACCCGCCCGGATTTACCACGCACCAGCTCGGGGACGTCCGGATTCTTTTTCTGCGGCATGATGGACGAGCCCGTACAGAAGCGGTCGGGCAGCCGCACGAAGTCGAACTGGGCCGAGGTCCACAGCACCAGCTCCTCGGCGAAGCGTGACAGGTGCATCATGGTCAGCGCCGCGGCGGCTGCGAATTCAATGGCGAAGTCGCGGTCGGAGACCGCATCCAGCGAGTTGCGCGTGGGACGCTCGAAGCCGAGCAGCCGCGCCGTGTACTCACGGTCCAGGGGATAGACCGTCCCGGCCAGGGCCGCAGAGCCCAGGGGACAGACGTTCACCCTTCGGCGGCAGTCCTGCAAGCGCTCGTGATCCCGCTCCAGCATCTCGAACCAGGCCATCATGTGATGCCCGAAGGTCACCGGCTGGGCCACCTGCAGGTGGGTAAAGCCCGGCATGATGGTGCCGGCCTCCCGCTCGGCCAGATCCAGCAGGACACGCTGCAGCCTGCGCAGTTCACCGCACACCGCGTCGATCTCCCGGCGCAGATACAAACGCAGGTCAGTGGCCACCTGGTCGTTGCGCGAGCGACCCGTGTGCAGCTTCTTGCCGGCCTCACCGATACGCTCGATCAGGCGGGCCTCGATGTTCATGTGCACGTCCTCGAGCGCCACCGACCAGGGAAAAGTCCCCGCATCGATTTCGGCGCGGATCTGCTCGAGGCCCTCCAGGATGGCATGCAGCTCCGTATCGTTCAGCACACCGATGCGCCGGAGCATGCGCGCATGTGCCTGAGAGCCTTCGATATCTGCGTCATAAAACCGGCGGTCGAAATTGACGGAGGCCGTAAAAGTCTCTACAAATGCGTCTGTGGGCTCCCTAAAACGCCCACCCCAGGGTTTATCGGTCTCGTCTGCCATCGAATTGCACGGGACACGGTGAGTCGCTAAACGTACATCATAACAAGGGGACGTTCCGGCGGCCGTCCAAGCCGGAAACGGACCAGCCCAGGGGAATCGAAAAAACATGTCTGCAACCGCCCAAACCACCAGGGGTCAGCCGCTGGTCACACCCGCAAGTCACAGGGGCACGACGAGTGCTCTACTGACCTGTGGGGCCAGCGAGTGCTTCCTCCCCAATTTCTGTGACGCCGCGGTCATCCTGCGCGTGGTCGTGGTCAGTGAGCTCCTGGCGTTCGTGCTGGCGCTGGACGGCACTGGCAGCCTGGCACAGTTCCTCGACACGCTCGGACGCAAGTCCCTGTTGATCCAGTGGATCGTACTGTGGGACGTGTTGTTCCTGTGCCTGGCGCGTGCGCTCCTGCAACGGCTCGACCTGCTGGGGGCTGCGACCGCGGCCTCGGCGATCAGCCTGGGCGTGACCCTGGTGGTGTCGCTGGGGGCGGCGAGGCTCATGGAGGCGGAGGATCTGGCGGGCTTCGTGCTGCGCAACCTGGCCATCGCCGCCGTGGTGACCGCAGTGGTGCTCCGCTATTTCTATGTACGACACCAGTGGAAGCGCAACATCGAAGCCGAAGCTCGCACGCGTATCCAGGCCCTTCAGGCACGCATTCGGCCGCACTTTCTGTTCAACAGCATGAACACCATCGCCAGCCTCACCCGCACCGACCCGGAACGTGCCGAGCAGGCGGTGGAGGATCTGGCCGATCTGTTTCGGGCCTCCCTGGGCCAGGGCGAAAAGATCACCCTGGCCGAAGAGCTGGATTTCACCCGCCGTTACGTCAACATCGAACAGCTGCGCCTGGGGGAACGGTTGCGGGTGGAGTGGCGTATCGACCCGAGAGTCCCCGACGACGTGGCCATTCCTGCTCTGCTGCTCCAGCCCCTGGTGGAGAATGCCATCTATCACGGAATCGAGCCCCAGACCGAGGGCGGTACGGTGAACATCGACATCGACCGAGTCGACGACCGGGTACAGTTCACCATCACCAATCCGATTCCGACTACACTCAGCAACTACCGCCGCTCCGGCAACAAGATGGCGCTGGAGAATATCCGGCAGCGCCTGCGTTTGACGTACGGATCTGGGTCGGATCTGTCGATCCGAAAGACCGATCAGCGTTACGAGGTGCGATTTTCTATTCCCGCGGAGGGCTTGACATGAAGGTCTTGATCGTCGACGACGAGCCACCGGCCCGGGCGCGACTCGCCCGCATGTTGGATTCCATCGAGGACATCGAACCGGTGGGCGAGGCGGCCAACGGTCTGGAGGCAGTGCAGATGGTCCAGAAGACCCGGCCGGACGTGGTGCTCATGGACATCCGTATGCCCGGGATGGATGGACTCGAGGCTTCCCGTCACCTGTCCAAGATGGAAGAGCCGCCGGCGGTGATTTTCACCACCGCCTACAGCGATCATGCCCTGGAGGCCTTCGACGCCCATGCAGTGGGCTATCTGGTCAAACCGATTCGCAAGGAAAAACTGGCCGAATCTTTGCAGAAGGCCAAGAAGCTCACCCAGGCCCAACTGGCAACCCTCTCCAAGGAAACGGAGCACGAGGGTCGCACGCATATCTGCGCCCGAGTTCGGGGCAATCTGGAGTTGATCCCCATAGATCGGATCGTCTATTTCCAGGCCGACCAGAAGTACATCACGGTCCGCCATACCGAAGGCGAGGTCCTGATCGAGGATGCACTCAAGAATCTGGAGCAGGAGTTCGCGCGCCGCTTCATCCGCATCCACCGCAACGCCTTGGTGAACGTGGCCTACGTCTCCGGCATGGAGAAGAGCCGCGACGGCCGCTTCCTCATCTCCTTCAACAAGGTCCCCGACAAGCTCGAGATCAGTCGCCGGCACGTGGCCGAGGTGCGACGCTTCCTGAAGTCGCGCTAGGCATCGGCCCGGCCAATGGCCGAAGGGCCCATGAGCCCGGTGCCCGTGCACGTCGGCGAGACCGATCCCACGGCCGGCAGCGGTTTTGCTACGCTAGGTGTTTTGGGCCTCTGGGATCCACCATGAACCTCGTCCGTATCGCCACGCGCAGGAGTGCCCTCGCCCTCTGGCAGGCACGACACGTGGCCCAACGTCTGCAGGCGCTGCATCCCGGACTGCGAGTGGAACTCGTGGGCATGACCACCCAGGGCGACCGGATCCTGGACAGCCCCCTGTCACGCGTCGGTGGCAAGGGCTTGTTCGTCAAGGAGCTGGAACAGGGCCTTCTCGACGGACGTGCCGACATCGCGGTGCACTCCATGAAGGACGTCCCGGCCGAACTCCCCGCGGGACTGCACCTGCCGGTGATCCTGAAACGGGAGGACCCGCGTGATGCCTTCGTCTCGAACCGCTTCTCCGGCCTCGACGAACTCCCGCCAGGTGCCCGTCTTGGGACCTCCAGCCTGCGTCGAGAATGCATGATTCGCGCTCGCCACCCCACGCTGCGCGTCCTGCCCCTGCGGGGCAACGTGAACACACGGCTGTCCAAGCTCGACGCGGGTGAATACGAGGCCATCGTGTTGGCCAGCGCGGGGCTCGTGCGTCTGGGAATGAAGGCGCGGATCACCGCCCGCCTCCCCATCGAGGACAGCCTGCCGGCCATCGGCCAAGGGGCTATTGGCATCGAATGTCGCCAGGACGACGATCGTGTCGCTGGGCTCATCGAGCCACTGGACGATCCAATCACCCACCGCTGCGTGACGGCCGAACGGGCCCTGAATGCCCGGCTGGCCGGCGGCTGTCAGGTGCCGCTGGCCGGCCACGCACAGTGGCACGAGGGGCGGATCCGCCTCAAGGGCCTGCTCGGCATGCCCGACGGATCCCGGGTGCTCACCGCGCAAGCGGAAGGCGATGCAGAGGAGCCTGCGCAGCTGGGGGTGAACGTCGCCGAGTCCCTACTGGCACAGGGGGGCGGTGAAATCCTGCGCAGCCTGGGCATCGAGCCGGCCGGCTGAGAAGATGACGGGCGGAGCAGCCGGGACCGAGCAGCTCCACGGGCTGCGCATCCTGGTCACACGGCCGGCCCATCAGGCCGAGCCCATTTGCGCGAAGATCGAGAGCTGTGGTGGCCGGGTACTGCGGCTCCCCCTGATCGCCATCCAGTGGCTGGAGCCCCCGGCCCTCACCCTCGATGAGGGGGGCTGGCTGATCTTCACCAGCGCCAACGCGGTGGAAGGTCTGTTGCGCAGCTCCCGAGTACCGGCACAGGTACTCAGCACACCCGATGTGCGGGTGATCGCCATCGGGCCGGCCACGCGCAGACGGTTGCAGGCTGCAGGCGTCCCAGTCCATTGGAGCCCGGCCTCGCAGTTCACCAGCGAGGCCCTGTTGGAACAGCTAGGCG
>JALVEU010000274.1 GCA_027030565.1 Gammaproteobacteria bacterium
ACTCCGGGTTGGCGGTGGCGCTGGCCTTGCAGTATTTTCCTTCCCTCGCTGCCTTGCCCGGGGCGCTGTTCTCGGTCTGGCACAATCTCAGCGGTGCCGTACTGGCTGCCAGGTGGAGCCGGAGCCGACACAAGCGGCCTCAACCCCCTTGAGTCGCCTCACCGGTTTCCGTCCCCTGTTCAGCGACGCCCCTCTACGGAGGCGATGTGGTGGGCAAGCCGTGTGGGCTCTGGGAGTCGGTAGCGGCGCGTACATGCCATGACCAGCCGGACGGCACTCTCCAGCCCCACCCGGTGCCCCGTGGACACGTAGACCGGCTTCACATTGACCCGCGTCCGGAGCACGGCACCGATCACCTCCTCGCCGTCGAAAAGCGGCGTCCACCCCCCGCGGGACTCCGGTACCGCCCCATGCGTACCCACCAGACGCTTCTTCGCTACCCCGATGGTCGGGACGTCCAGCAACACGCCCAGGTGGCAGGCGGCCCCGAAGCGGCGCGGATGGGCGTAGCCGTGACCGTCGTACAAAATCAGATCGGGCGCATGTTCGAGGTGGCCCATGGCGTCCAGCACGCCAGGCACCTCACGGAACGAGAGCAGACCCGGCACGTACGGAAAGGAGGCAGGCCGCTGGGCCACCGCACGTTCCACCAACTCCAGATCGGGGAAGGACAATACCGCGACCGCTGCCCGCACGGTGCGGCCTCGCTCCGGAAAGCCGACGTCCACGCCCGCCACCCGTTGAACAGGCCCAAAGGCATCCTCAAGGATCACCCGCTCCCGAAGCGATGCCTGGATGTCGCGGGCCTGTCCAGGGGTTACCGACCACGGGTGGTGCGTGCCATCCTGAGCCCATGGTAGGGCCCCCTGGCACGCCTCCGCAGGCCGCAAAGATCCGTTCACGTCTGAGGCTTCCGCGGGCCCTGGAAATTACAAGGGAAACGCTGACTGATTGGCTACGGCGGCGCACCGCGCGCCCTGCGTTGCATCTGCCGCGCTCATTAAACAAGTATCTACCGAGCTTGGGCTAATCCTGTAAGAACTCTTCGTAGGGGGTCGACGCCACGGCTTCCCGAAGCTCCTCGTAGTTCTCGACGATCTCGCTCAGGGATCTGCGCTCCTGCTTTCTGTGTCTCCCAGGAGAAAACGGCACGGTCGGCACCTCCAGAAACGCCCAAACTCGCTGCAACTCCGACTTGGTGGACTTGGCCAAGTTCTCATAGCTCACATCAAGCATCTTGTGGCCTCCGAACAGGTGGGAGAACCGGTTCCGTTGTACCCGTTTTTTCTCCATGAATCGGAGACAGTCGTCGACGTCCACGTGGACCGTCTCGGTGGAAATCCGATGGTCCCAAGTCTGGGTCTTTTTGGCGATTTCCGAGGACAGATAGACATGCAGCAGATTGCGCCTGACCAGATGGATCAACCGCACGTCTTTACGTTCCACCAACCCGTTGAGCAGCGTTGTGGCTCCCAAACGTTCCACGTGCTGATAGAACAGCTTGAACCCGACCGCCTTCACATCGGACTCGTAGCCCCGATACACATGACCCGATAGGAATCCCATGGGATCACGGTCGCGGCGGGCGACCAGCCTGCTGGTCGCGCCGTCCTCACCGATGGCACGAGCCGAATAAATCACCTGCGGGTGGAACAGTTCGCCCAGCACACAGAGCGCGGAATGGGTCTCCAACAAATCCAGAAACCATGAAGACCCACTCCTAGCGGTGGTCATCACGATGAACGGAACATAGTCCCAGGACGGGCCTGATCGATGGCTACACAGCTTGCGCAGATAGGCGCGCTCCTGTGCAGACAAGGGTAGTCTGGACCTCACCCAGCGGGGAAGGGATGCGTGATTCATAGGAATTCGAACTTGCAACTATGCGCAATATCATCGATGGCTTCCACACGCCCCGGCATGTCGAGACCTTGGCTTCGCGACAAACACGGCCGCCGCACACGAATTGGAACCACCCGCCACTGGGCGTTCAATATTGCAAACACCTCATACATCCCCCTTCGACAGCGGGTCACCCCACAGCGACATCGAGGCGGGGTGCCAGGCCGAAACGCTCGTTCTGCTCCGCGCGCAGCCGGTCCGAGAGGCGCCCTTCCGGGAGTTCGACGTCTGCATAGGTGAGCACCTGGTCTTTGGGAACATCCCGCACCAGGCGGCAGCCCTCGGCCAGTCCGATGGGCAGGAGCCCCTCGGCGGCAGTGACATCCGCGTTCTCGGCCAGCCCGTAGGTCATATAGTGCCCCATACCGTCCAACACTTCTCCCGCCTTGAGATCGATCTTGGCAGCGGCCACCACGTCGACACGGGGAGGACCGGCCGGCGTGATGGTGGCATCCCCGAACAGTACCGCCCGCGCCACCGTGTTGGGGACCTCGAAATGGCACAGATGATAGGGTGTGTAGAAGCAGTACAGCGGGCCCTCACCAAGTTTGTAAAGATTGAGATAGTGCTGCTGGATGGGATCGTCGTGCATGCCGAGCACGAATACTCCGGGACCCGGTTCCGCCCCGACCACGTAGTCGACGATTCCCGGACCCTCGGTCAGTTCTTCCAACGGGTACCAGTTGACGGCCTCCTTGATGGGGGTCCCCGGTTCCACCGTGGGTCCGTGCATCCCCCGCTTGGCCACGCGCATGCCGGTGGCGTTGGCCACGATGGCCTGTTCGAAGGAGATCTTGGTGCCATCGGCGAAGGAAGTGACCATATGCGGCTGCTGCCCCCAGCGCTTGGCAAACGCTTCCTGGGTGGTGGGGTTGCGATAGGGATCGTGCAAGCCCTTGATGTTCCCACAAAGAACCGGACGCACCCCGATACCCTGCACGAACCGGTACAGATTCATGATGACACCAGGCTGGTCACCGTCGGCGTTGGTGAAGACGACACCCTCACGGTCGGCGTACACCTTCAAAATGGGACCCACCGTACCGTCCAGCTCGGCGTTCATGGCTACCACATGCTTTCCATGCCGAATGGCCTCCAGCACCACGTGCGCGCCGAACTCTACCGCTCCGGTCACCTCGATCACCACATCGATGTTCTGCGCCCGGCACAGGGCGAGCGCATCCTCGGTCACCACCGGCCTCCCCTGGGAGACCGCAGCCTCGATCTGGTCCGTGGTCGACGCCGCAGTCCAGTCCTCCACACCGGCCTGTTCATAGGCCTGCTGCGCCTTGTGGACGTTGCGGTTGGCCACCGCCACCAGATCCATCCCCGGGGTGTACCGCAGGATCTGCAGCGCAATGCCGCGCCCCATGAAGCCGGCCCCCACCATGCCCACGCGAATCGGGCGCCCCTCGGCTTCCCGACGACGCAATGCCGTGTCCACGATCACCATTGCCCTTCACCCCCGTTCAGTCAGCGAAATCCGGCCAGGAAGCGTCTTTCTCCGAAATCACCTTCACAGGGCCGGGCCATCGAATGCCAAAGGCCGGATCGTCGTAGCGCAGTCCACGTTCGGCCCCGGGCGCATAATACTCCGAGACCTGATAGAAAGCCTCGGTCTCGTCGGCCAGGGTCAGAAAACCGTGGGCGAAACCCCGCGGCACGAACAACGCCCGACGATTGTCCGCCGTGAGCTCCACACCGTACCACTGCTTGTATGTGGGGGATTCCGGGCGCAGATCCACGATCACGTCGTAGAGGGCCCCGCGAATACACCGCACCAGCTTGGTCTCCTCGTACGGTGCCACCTGATAATGCATGCCACGCAGTGTTCCTGCGGAGCGGTTGTAGGAAAGGTTCGCCTGGACCACTTCCGGCTCCAGGCCGTGAGCCTCGAACTCCTTCCGACACCAGGCGCGGGCGAAGAAACCCCGGTCGTCCTCGAAAGGCTCGAGCTCCACCACACAGGCCCCTGCCAATGGCGTATCGATAAAGCGCATGCTCCTATTCCTCCCTCAGGACGTCCAACGCAGATCGGGGCTCAGCAGGCCTTTTTCGCGCAATCCCGAGAGCACCTTCAGGCGCATGTAGTCGGAATTTCGGAAATCGGTGTTGTTGAAGCCCATGGCCTGCAAGCCGTCACGGAGCTCGCGAATGGACTGGTGGAGATCCACCTGGGGCAGATGATCGGGGGCCAGCTCCTTGTAGAGACCGAAATCCACCTGATAGGAACGCTTGTCGGGCTGGGCGTCCGGATTGATCTGCACCTCCACCCCAGGGATTTCGTCCTGTACGGCACGGGCCAGGTCTTTGATCTGGTAGTTCCACTCGGTGCGTCCCACGTTGACGGCGAGAAAGGCACCACCGTGATCAGGATCGCGGCCGATGGCCCAATCGATGGCCCGAGCCATGTCCTGGATGTCGATCAGCGGCCGCCAAGGTGTACCGTCACTCAGGATGGTGATCTTTCGCTCCGCGACGGCGGCGGCGACGAAGTCGTTGAGCACCAGATCCAGACGCAGCCGTTCACTCATGCCGCAGGCAGTGGGAAACCGCAGGCTCGTGATGACGAAGTCCGTGTCGGCGAGCTCGCGAATGTCATTCTCGGTGTTGATCTTGGACTTGGCGTACGCGGTCAGTGGATTGAGCGCCGAGCGCTCGTCGCGAGCCGCACCTTCGGCATACCCGTATACGCTGCAGCTGGAGGCAAACACGAACCGCGAGACCCCGGCCTCCCTGGCCAGCCGCGCAAGACGGACGCTTGCGGCATGGTTGACGTCCGCCGTTACACGTTCGAAGGCCTTGCCCATGGGGTCGTTGGAAATTGCCGCCAGGTGTACGATGGCGTCCACACCTTCGAGCATGGCGGTGTCGATGTCCCGCACGTCGGCGAAGAACTGCCGGTCCAAACGCCGCTCCGGCAGCGCATCGGCCCCGGTCAGGCAGTGCGCAAAGAAGGCCGAATCGACCCCCTGGACCCGTGTGTCCGGATCGTTGGACTTGAGTCGTTGTACAACCGTGGGGCCGATGTAGCCCATGTTGCCCGTGATCAGTACGTTCATCGGTTTCTTTACTCTCTGTCGTTCGTCTCAAGGAATCAGATATCCGGCCGGTCCCGGGGGCCAGACCCCCTTCTGGCCACGCCCCTGGTCCAGCTCGTCGATCTGGAAACGGAAACAGGTACTCGACGCCTGCCCCTTCGGGCGCATATGCCGATTCACCAGCGGTGCAACAGCCTGGACTTTCGGGCCATGCCGGCGACGGCCTCACAAGTCTCGTGCAGTGATCGCGTCTGACGGGCCAGGGGCGGAACTCAGGCGGCGTCGGTCCCTGCGACCATGCCGGTGGCCGCCCCATGCACCTCGATCTGATCGACGACGTGGCGGGCGAAGGGAATGGAGCAGGTCCAGCCCGGGGACACGGCATTCAACACGTGCATGGAACGCCCATCCCCCTCCAGAACGAAGTCCATCTCCAGCTTACCCTTGCGCAGGTCGTACAACTGTGCCCGTATGCCCGGTTTTGCCCACGCCTTGAACCGGGATGGATCGAGATCATGGACCAGGTCCCGGGCCAACGCCACCATCCGGCGCCTGGAGTACTTGCGCAGCTCCGAGATCGCCAGCCGCGTGAACCCGAAACGCGAGTGAATCAACAGTCCCATGGAACGACGGGTGATATCGGCGAACTCGTCCAGCTGGAAACGTTCAAATCCGTTGTACTGTTCCCGCCAGAAAGCGGGTATCGCAGTGGGTCCGATCTTGGCCGTCCCGTCGACCTTGATCGTGAAGTGCACGCCCAGAAAGGGATAGTTCAGGTCGGGCACCGGATAGATGTGGACGCGGTACGACCCCGGCGGTTCCTCGGATTTCAGATACAGGCCCTTGAACGGCAGGATGGTGTAGTGCCGGGAGAACCCGAAGTCCCGGGCGATTCGGTCGGCATAGAGGCCGGCTGCATTCACCACGTAACCGGCCGAGATCTTTCCACGGTTCGTGGAAACTACGCCCCCCTTCACCCCGGCGTAGGCAGTGGCGAACCCGAAATGGACCCCGGCGTCCTGCGCCTCGCCCACCATCCGTTCCAGGACTTGCTGCGGGTCCGCCGAGGAAGTGGTGGGCGAGAAGATGGCCCGGCGCCAGGTCTTGGCGCGAGGCTCGATCTCACGGGCCTGTTGGGCGTCCACCTCTTCCAGCCTCACGCCGTTGGCGCGTCCACGGCGTAAGAGCTCGTCGAGCATGCGGTCTTCGGCCTCGTTACGGGCGACGACCAGCTTCCCGCAGCGATTGAGCGGGATCCCGCGGTCCAGGCAATAGGCCGTCAGTGCTTCGTTGCCTTCGCGTGTGAACCGCGCCTTGAGGCTGTCGGCCGTATAGTAGAACCCGGCGTGGAGCACGCCGCTGTTGCGTCCGCTGGCATGCGCCCCCGGCCTCGTCTCCTTGTCGATGACCCGTACCGAGGCCCCAGGGTGGCGGGCCTTCAGCTCGCGGGCAATGTTGGTGCCGATGATTCCCGCACCGATGACCAGAAAGTCACAGCTGTTCATGAGCATGCGGGCCTCACCAGATCTTCCACGGTGCCGTGCCCCGCTTCCACTGCTCTTCCAGGAAGTTCTTGTCCCGCAACGTATCCATGGGGTGCCAGAACCCATGGTGCCTGTAGGCCGCCAGCTTGCCGTCCCGTGCGAGGTTCTCCATGGGCTCGCGTTCCCAGGTGGTGGCATCACCCTCGATGTAGTCGAACACCTCCGGCTCCAGCACGAAGAATCCCCCGTTGACCCAGGCGTTGTCGCCCCTGGGCTTCTCACGAAAATGGTCGATCTTTGCCTGGCCCTCGGGGAGCGTGAAGGCGCCGAAGCGACCCGCGGGCTGAACCGCCGTCAGCGTCGCATAACCACCCTCCCGGCGATGGGTCTCTACCAATTCCTTCAAATCGATATCGGCGACCCCATCTCCATAGGTCATGCAGAACGTGCCATCGCCCACGTACTCGCGTACTCGCTTCAGGCGCCCGCCCGTGAGGGTGTCCTGCCCCGTGTCCACGACCGTGACACGCCAGTCCTCGGACTTGTTGTTGTGGATCTCCACTTGGTTGGTGGCGGCGTGGAAGGTGATGTCCGACATGTGGAGCCAGTAGTTGGCGAACCACTCCTTGATCACGTACCCCTTGTAGCCGCAGCAGATGATGAAATCCCGAACCCCCTGAGCATGATAGATTTTCATGATGTGCCACAGGATCGGCATACCCCCGATCTCCACCATCGGCTTGGGCCGGATACTGGTCTCTTCCGACAGCCGAGTCCCCAGACCCCCGGCAAGGATGACCGCCTTCATGGACATGTTCTCCAGTCGCATTGGTTCGTCGCAGCCGCGATTGTCGGGCATACTGCACCACAAGTCTGCCGACTCACTCGCAGTCCTGACCCAGACGCCGGTATGGTCCGGCGCGCTCATTGCCCCCATGATACGGCACGTACTTCACAAGACCGGACGGCAGCCGGGGATTCCCGCGGCGATACGGCTGCGATCCATGCCAGTCCGTGAACTCGATGCCTGACTTGGAGACCTGCGCCAGCCCGCCCCATGTGCTGGCGACCGTGGTGGAGCTGACCGGCCGTCTCGAGGCGTGCCTGCCGGTGGACCGGGTACGGCTGCGCGCCCGCCTGCGCCGCCTGGGCGAGCGCCCCGACCCGGCGGACCTGGAACGCATCGCCGCGGAGATCGAGGCCGCGGTGGCCCGACGCACACGACGCGCTTGCGGTGTCCCGCAGGTCGCCTATCCCGTCGAGCTCCCGGTCGTGGCACGCCGCGACGACATCGCCCAAGCCATTCGCGAACATCAGGTGGTCATCGTCTGCGGTGAGACCGGCTCCGGCAAGACCACCCAGCTGCCCAAGATCTGCCTGGAGCTCGGACGCGGGGTGGACGGCATGATCGGCCATACGCAGCCACGCCGGCTCGCAGCGCGCAGTGTGGCCCGGCGTATCCGGGAGGAGTTGGGCGACGACCAAGGCCGGTGGGTGGGCTACAAGGTGCGCTTCCATGACCGCACCCGACCCGAGACCTATGTCAAGCTCATGACCGACGGCATCCTGCTCTCGGAGCTCCGTTCCGACCGCCTGCTGCTTGCATACGACACCCTCATCATCGACGAGGCCCACGAACGCAGCCTGAACATCGACTTCCTGCTCGGCTACCTCAAGACCCTGCTGCCACGCCGACCGGACCTGAAACTCATCGTCACCTCGGCCACCATCGACCCCGAACGCTTTTCGCGCCACTTCGGCGACGCACCGGTCATCGAGGTCTCCGGACGCAGCCACCCTGTGGAGATCCGCTACCGGCCACTGGCCGACCGCGAAGACGAGGCCGACTTGCAGCAGGCCATCGCCACGGCCGTGGACGAGTTGGCCGCCGAAGGACCTGGGGACATCCTCGTGTTCCTCCCCACCGAGCGGCTCATTCGCGAAACCGCAGAGACGCTGCGCAAGCATCATCCGCCCCATACGGAGATCCTGCCGCTCTATGCGCGCCTTTCGGCAGACGAACAGATGCGCATATTCGCCCCCCACCGCGGCCGGCGTATCGTCCTGGCCACCAATGTCGCCGAGACCTCACTGACCGTTCCGGGCATCCGCTACGTGGTGGACACGGGCACCGTGCGCATCAGTCGTTACAGCCCCAGGGCCAAGGTTCAACGCCTGCCCATCGAACCCATCTCCCAGGCCTCGGCCGAGCAGCGCGCCGGGCGCTGTGGACGCGTGGCCCCGGGCGTCTGCATCCGCCTCTACAGCGAGGAGGACTTCCTCTCCCGGCCCCGCTATACCGATCCCGAGATCCGGCGCACCAACCTCGCTGCCGTGATCTTGCGCATGGCCGACCTGGGACTCGGCGAGATCGAGTCCTTTCCCTTCATAGAGCCA
>JALVEU010000275.1 GCA_027030565.1 Gammaproteobacteria bacterium
TGCTCGCGGCGCTCCGGCTGCGTCGACGTGCGGATGCACCGCCGGATGCAGGGCAGCTCGCGCTGGTCCAGCGCTGGCTCGGCTGGGCCGCGATCCTGCTCGGCGTGCGTATCCGAGATCGGGGGCGACCCACCACAACCCCCGCGCTGGTGGTGGCCAATCACGTGTCTTGGCTGGATATCGTCGTGCTGGGCGCGACGCTGCCCGTGGTCTTCGTGGCCAAGGCAGAGATCCGCCGCTGGCCCGTGCTGGGATGGCTCGCAGCGTTGGCCGGCACGTTGTTCATCGAGCGCGGCGGCAAGCATGCCGCCGAGACCGTGGCCCGGACGATGGCCAAGTGCCTGGGAGCGGGTGTCTCGGTGGCTGTGTTTCCGGAGGGCACGACCACGGACGGGCATCGCGTACGCCGCTTCCATCCGCGTCTACTCGCTGCCGCCCAAGAAGCGCGGGTGCCCATCCAGCCCGTGGCCCTCTGTTACCCCCATGTGCGGGGTGTCCATCCGGCGGTCCCGTTCACCGATGGGGACACCTTCCTACGCAGCGCCTTGCGTGTGCTGGGCGCCCGGCACATCGATGCCGAGGTCACCTTCTGCCCCCCACTACCCCCCGAGGAGGACCGCCGCCGGCTGGCGCAGCGCGCCCACGACTGTATCGAGGCCGTAGTGCTCGATCGGCACGCCGGCCGCCAGGTGCGCGAACGCCCTTGAGCCGGTGACGGGCCGGGCACCCGTCATCCAGCCCGGCCGCTCAGGGATGGTGATGGGCGGCGGTCACCGATTGCACCGCGCCGAACACGGGCGACTGCAGCAGAGAGAAGCCTGCCACGCCCATGGGAGGCGCCGCATCACCCGTGGCCGGCACCTCCCAGAGCATATACCCGTTGGTGAAGGCCGCCGGCAGGACGGGGAGCGTGCCCACATCGATCACGTTGAGATGACTGTGCCCAAAGTGCATGGTGGCCACGATCTCATTGCCCTGCCCGTCTGCGATCCGCACGCTGTGCGTACCTTGCAGATCCCCTGAGCTCCAGAGCACTACTTCGGTCACGTCGCCGCCGCCCACGGAGAACACCGTTTGCACCCGCTCACCAGTCTGTGCACCTGCGCGCAACGACCGAGGGCCCTGGTCGATGTCGTCGAAGGCCACGTTCTCGGCCTCCTGCAGCACGTCCTCGGCACCGAACGGCCAGGTCTGCACATAGGCCACGTCCTGCCCCGTCACATTCACGTGAAAGGCCTCCCCGGCGATACACGCCTCGTCCGAACCGTCCAGGAGTCCATCGTCGTTGCTATCGGCGATCATCCACAGGTAGCCCTCCTGTCCCGCGAGTCCGGCTCCCTCCGACGCCCAAACGAACGCATGCCGGCCACCCTGCGCCATGGTGAACTCACCGCCCGCCAGCCTGAGCCCGTCCGGATCGACGAACCCCCAGTGCACCGTACCTCCGTCACCGTCGCTGGGGCACAGCCAAGTGACACCCGCCGCCGTGGTGTCCCCCACGCCATTGTGGATCACCCGCGGAACCAGCAGCCCGACCCCGAACACGCCGACCTCATGCGCTCGGGCAGTGCCTGCTGCGGCGGACACGGCGAGCAGACACGGTATGGACCAATGGGCCACACAACCCTTTCTTTTCATTGGATTCCCCCTTGTTCCGTGATCATGAACTGACAAATTCCGTATCGATGCACAGGACCCCTCCACAGCCGACGCTGATCCCGTGAGCCGCCCTGTACATCCCGTCCTCACACCTCCATGTCGCACAGGGGCGACGGGATAGAGAACGGGTGTGCGAATCCGCGTGCGCCCAGTACAATGCGCCGCGCGGTGTATATGGATCGGTGGTCATCGTGCCCGCAGCCCGCCCTCCAGCGATCCGGCGGCGGAGCCGCGCCCCACCCTATGAAGTCCACGCCCCGCCCGCCACCGCTTCGTCGATCCCGCAGACCCACTCCACGGAGCCTTGCATGAAAACGGTGCACGTGATCGCCGACAAAGGTCATCTGGACACCCTCCAGGGTATCGCACAACAGTTCGGTGCCGCCGACGCCTGGCCGGGCACCGAAATGGAAGACGGCCGCATCGTATTCCATTTCCTGGTGGGTGACGAAGCCCGTCAGCAGATCCTGGACGCACTCCAGCGCCTGCTCGCCAATACCGGCGACTACCATGTCGTGGTCCAGCCGGTGGACGCCGTACTGCCCATGCCAAGGCAGTCCGAGACGCGCGGCGAGACGAGGCGTGGAACCGTAGGCCCCAGCCGTGAG
>JALVEU010000276.1 GCA_027030565.1 Gammaproteobacteria bacterium
TCACCGGAAGCTGGCATGGTGTTCAGCTCACCGTGGCGGCCAACCTCAAGACCGCCGAGCTGGCGCGCGGCCAGGGCGACCGCACCCACTGGTGGGGCGGCATCTATCTCACCCTGCGCCGCTGAGGCAGAAAAAAACCGGCGCCAGGCGCCGGCTCAATGACGGGTTGCCCCGTCCTTCCGAGGAGGATCGACCATTCAGACCGGAGGTCGGGCCAGCAGGGCCTCGACCTGTCGTTCGTCGAGGGCATGGGCGCGCGCCGCCTGCGCGGGGTCGGCCAGCAGCGCGCCGCGCAGTCGGTCCAGAGCGGTCGCCGCGGCATCCGGCGAGCCGATGCGGCGGCTCAGCGGCCGTTCCGCCGGGGCGGGGCTGCGCAACTGCACCGCATCGTCCGCATCGCCATCGCTGCGCAGCGGCGAGCTCTCGCCACGGGGTGACGGTTTGCCGTCGCCCAGACGCTCGTTCAGTCGGGTGGAAGTCGGAAAACCGGCGCCGGAGATCACATTGCCCATGAAAATCGTCTCTTTGGGGATACCTGTCCCTGTCGTTGCAGAATGCATGCCAGCCGGCGGTCGAACGGAACCATTGCGCGCCCGCACGGCCTAACTGCCTGCTCAGCGCAACCAGAGGAAGCCCCCATGCAACGCCTTGCCGTATTCGCCGTCGCATTCCTGGCCGGCCTGCTCTGGCTGGCCGGGCCGGCCTCGGCCGGCGCGACGCTGGAACGCCTGCACTACCGGGCCAGCTACCAGGGGCTCTTCTCCGCCGGCGCCCGGGTGCGGATCGCGGACATCGAGCTGCATCTGCGCCGCCCGGACGCCAAGGCGCCCTACCTGGAATCGGAGCTGCTGGCCAGCTCCGCCGCCTATGGCGCGGTGGAGGCCATCCATCCCATCCGCTACCGCCTGCGGAGCTGGTTCTGGCCCGACCGCTCCGGGGTGCTGGCGGCCGAGTACCACGAGTTCGGCCGGCCCGACGACCTGGAGCACAAGCTGTTCTTCCTCGACCACCCCGAGCAGGCCTTCGTCGCCCACGATCTGCGCAAGGAGGGCGAGGGGCTGCTGCAGCGGCTGCGCCGGGGCCGCTATCTGGCGCGGGTAAGCAGGGGCCAACGGCGCGCCTTCGACCGTCTGGGGCTGGTGCAGGCGGTGCGCGCGCGCGCCCTGGCGCCCGGCGAGCGCTTCGAGGTGCCCGTCTCTAACGGCGAGAAGATGCTGCGCTACCGGGTACAGGTGGAAAAGGCGGAGACCCTGCAACTGGGCGGGCGCCGCTGGCCGGCCCTCAAGCTGCGCTTCGACGGCCTGGAGCAGGACGAGCGCGGTCGCTGGACGCACGCCCACCGCCCGGTCTTCCTGTGGCTGAGCCGGGACGACCGCCACCTGCCGCTGCTCGCCGAGGCGCGCGCCGCTGTCGGCCGCTTCCGCATCGAACTGGTCGAGGCCCCCGGCACCCAGGTGGCCCTGCGCTGAGGCATCCCCGCTCCCGATAGGGGCAGGCATCTTCTTGTGGGAGGGGCTTCAGCCCCGATGGCCGGCGTTCGATGCCCCGCCCGCGGGAAAGGGGGCAGGGCAGGCGGCCTCAGCCGCCGGCGGTGTCGCGTTCGGGCTCGACCAGGCTCAGGTGGGAGATGTCCGGCACGGGCACCGGTTGCGGGCGGTAGTCGCAGTCCTCCAGGGTGAGGCTGCCCGGTTCGGAGACGCTCAGGCCCTCGAAGTCGAATTCCAGCTTCGGCTGCGGGGGGCGTTCCTCTAGAGTGACGCCTGGCTCGTCCAGGGCCATCCAGTCGATGTCGGCGATGGGCCGCGGCGCGATCTCGGGCGCGCAGTCGGCCAGGGAGCCGGTGCGTGGCGGCAACAGCTCGAAGTCGCCGGCGGGCACCGCGCTCGGCGCCTCGGGCGCGGGCGGCGCCTGTCTCGGCTCGGCCTCTGTCTTCGGCGGGGTCCTGGCCGCTTCCCGCGCGGGCGGCGGCGGGCTGCCGGCAGGCACCACGTCGATCAGGGCGCCGAAGTCGCGGAACAGGGCGCGATAGCGGCTCGCCTTGTCCACGTCCACGTCGCGCTTGATGCGCTTGGGTTTGCCGCTGAACAGGCGGTCCAGCTTGTCGTCCTCCATGCGGAACAGGCGCGCGATGGCGGCACGGGCCGCGGCGGGGTCGGTGCCGGGCAGCAGCTCGGCGCGGAAATAGATGTCGAATCTCTGCATGGCAATGGGTGTATCGTCCGGGTTCGGCCCCGGCTTGAATGCAGTCTAGCCCGTTTTCGGGC
>JALVEU010000277.1 GCA_027030565.1 Gammaproteobacteria bacterium
GTGCTCATCGAGCAGCCGAATCAGCACCTCGATGTGCCGATCCTCGTCGGGGGCGTGGCGCAACGGACGGATCTCCTGATAGTACAGGGCGAACCGATCTTCCTTCAGGGCCCGGCTGATCTGCGAGACCCAGCGCATCTCACCGCGGCGGCGTGCCAGCTCCTCGTCGCTCTCCTCGTAGATGTGCACACGGTTGCGCCCGCGATCCTTGGCCGCATAGCAGGCCATGTCCGCCTGGCTGAGCACCGAGACCACATCCATGCTGTCCGGGGTAATGGCCACCACCCCCACACTGGCGCCCACCTCGAAGGTCTTCTCCTCCCATACGAACCGGAACTGGCTCACGGTATGACGCAATGTATCGGCGATGGCCCGCCCCTCTTGCAGCGAGCAACCCTGCAACAGGACACCGAACTCGTCACCACCGAGCCGGGCGATGGTGTCGGACCCGCGCAGCTGCTTGCGCAGCATGGTGGCCAGTTGCTTGAGGAGCTCGTCGCCGGCTACGTGGCCGCAGGTATCGTTGACCACCTTGAACTGGTCCAGGTCCATGTAGAGCACCACGTGCTGTTTGAGTTCTTCCTTGGCGCTGCGCAGTGCGTGCTTCAACCGCCGCTCGAACTCACGGCGGTTGATCAGATCGGTCAACGGATCGTGGGTGGCATGGTAGGCGAGCTGTTGGGCCAGGGCGCGGGCCTCGCTCATGTCGTGAAAGACGATGGTCGCACCCAGCGGCTCGCCGGTGGCCGAACGAATGGCCGCCACGGTCTGACGGATGGGGACATCGCGGCCATCCCGGCGGTGGAGGAGCATCATGCGTGTGTCGATGCCTCCACGGTCGCTGCGCAGGCACTTGGCCACCGGACTCGCCACCCGCACGCCGGTCTCTTCGTCACTCACCTGATAGACCAGTGACAGCGCCTTGCCCTGCGCATCGGCCAGTCGCCAGCCGGTGAGCCGCTCGGCCATGGGGTTCATGATCTCGATGCGACCGTGGACGTTGGTGGTGATCACCGCATCTCCGATGGACTGGAGCGTGACCTGCGCGCGTTCCTTCTCCCGCTGAAGAGCGAGCTGGGCCGCCTTCAGCTTGCTGATGTCGAGCAGATATCCATCGAAGTGTTCCACGCGCCCCTGAGCGTCGAACACGGGCACGATGTAGCAGTACACCCAGCGGGTCCCCCCACCGGGAAGCTTCAGGCGGATCTCCGCGTCCAGATGCGCGAAGTCGTAGTGCCCTGCCCCCCCGCGGGACGCCGCCTCCAGACGGCGTGCGTCCTCCTGGTGCACGAGGCGCAGAAACGGCGCCTTCTCGAAGGCCAGCGTCTCGAAATTCATCCCAAACTGCAGCACATTGGGGGAGATGTATTCGATGGGCCAGCCTTCGGAGGCCCTGCACCGGAACACCACCACCGGTCCCTCGAGGAAGAGCTGACGCTCGCGCTGCAGCTCACGCTCGGCACGCTGCAACCTGCGCAGATGACGCAGGCGCTCACGGTTGTGTTCGAGGAGCTCGCCGACCAGGACCTCGTTCTCGGCTTGGAGCCGAAACATCCTGCGCATCGCACGGTTGTAGTCGCGCGCCAGCAGCAGGATGACACCGCCCAGCGCCAACATGAGCATCCCCACCGGAACGAAGCGTACGGCACCCGCCACCAGGGGCCATAATGCCAGCCCGGCGAGGATGGGCAGCATAAAAGCGAGATAGACCGGATAGACCAGGGCGTTGGTGGGCACCGAACCCACGAGCAGACCCGTACCCACCGTGTACACGAGCACGATGACCTCTGCAGGCCAGTCCGCGCCCAGAAAGAACAGGGCACCACCCCACAGCAGCCCCGAGGCCAGGGCGCCCACCGCATAGACCCGCATCCAGAATCGGTTGGCCTCGAACCCCTGGGGCCGTGCATGCCAATAGGCGCGTACCAGCAGCCACCGCAGGCTCGCGGTGACCACGTGGGCCAGTCCCCAGATCGCCAGCCAGCGCCGGGGAAGATGGCCATTGACGGCCACAGCGACCACCAGCAGGGCGATGAAACTGGCCAAGATGGTGCTCGGTCCCTGCTCGTACAGCAGGGCCACCCTGCCGACGAATGCCTGCCTGGCGATCCGCACCGACCGCGATGGATCCCCCCCATTCCGGCCTTGCCGCGCGGCCGCAGGATCCGCCTGCCACATCCCGGTCACCTCCCCCCTCCCCCAACGGCTGCGCCGGAACACGGCGTGACGGGGTGCACGAAGCCGCCTCCCAGGCCACGCTGTGATCTGGTGGCCCACAGAACGGGACGCTGCATCGGGATCCGCTCCGCCACCCTGCACGTAACCCAGTGGGCAGCAACCCTCCCGTTCTCCAGCGGGAGGGCCTCTCGGCGCTCGAGCGACTCTGGTGGCACGTCGAACAGCACCATACTGGCACGGGCGGCGCCCCGGACTCCACGATCAGAGCCGGTCTCACGGACGCAGGTGCGGTGCACGATGGGGACAGGCACGGGGGGCAAGCATAACAGGCCTTCACCGGGGCCCGGCAAGCCTGCCGACCGGAAGTGGCTCAGGGCGCACAGGCGCGAAACGCGAAGAGCCCCGCCGATGCGGGGCTCTTCCAGATTGCGGCTCTCTTAATAGGCGGCTTTACATCATGTCCATGCCGCCCCCCATGCCGGCGCCGGCTCCCGCTCCCGAGGACTCCTCTTTCTGCGGGATCTCGGCCACCATGGCCTGGGTGGTGATCATGAGACCAGCCACCGAAGCCGCGTTCTGCAGGGCCGTCCGCGTCACCTTAGTGGGGTCCAGGATACCCATCTCGATCATATCCCCGAACTCCTCGGTGGCCGCGTTGTAGCCGAAGTTGCCCTCGTTCTCGCGCACCTTGGCGAGGATCACCGAAGGTTCCTGCCCGGCATTGGCCACGATCTGCCGCAGCGGCTCCTCCAAGGCCCGTCTGGCGATCTTCACACCCATCTCCTGGTCCACGTTGGCCGTCTCGATGCC
Source organism: Gammaproteobacteria bacterium (assembly GCA_027030565.1). Lineage (GTDB taxonomy): Bacteria > Pseudomonadota > Gammaproteobacteria > JAJDOJ01 > JAJDOJ01 > JALVEU01. The sequence goes on from JALVEU010000277.1 coordinate 2,989, forward strand.
ATCCAGTGCATCGAGTACGCGGATCAAGGCGACGCCACCGCCGGGGACCACACCCTCTTCCACTGCCGCACGGGTGGCGTGCAGGGCGTCCTCGACCCGGGCCTTCTTCTCCTTCATCTCGACCTCGGTGGCCGCACCCACCTTGATCACCGCAACACCGCCGGCCAGCTTTGCCATGCGCTCTTGGAGCTTCTCCTTGTCGTAGTCGGAGGTCGCCTCCTCCATCTGCTTGCGGATCTGCTCCACGCGGGCCTTGATGTCCTCGGGACGACCGGCACCGTCGACGATGGTGGTGTTCTCTTTGCTCACGACGACCTTCTTGGCACGGCCCAGGTCGTCCAGCGTGGCCTTCTCCAGGCTCAGGCCCACTTCCTCAGAGATCACCGTACCGCCAGTGAGGATGGCGATGTCCTGCAGCATGGCCTTGCGGCGATCCCCGAAACCCGGGGCCTTGACGGCGGCCACCTTGACGATGCCGCGAATGGTGTTGACCACCAGGGTGGCCAGGGCCTCACCTTCCACGTCCTCGGCGACGATCAACAACGGTCGACCCGCCTTGGCCACCGCCTCGAGGATGGGCAGCAGATCGCGGATGTTGGAGATCTTCTTGTCGTGCAGGAGGATGTAGGGGTCCTCCAGCTCGGCGGTCATCTTCTCCTGGTTGTTCACGAAGTACGGAGAGATGTAGCCGCGGTCGAACTGCATACCCTCGACCACCTCGAGCTCGTTCTCCAGGGACTGGCCCTCCTCGACGGTGATCACGCCTTCCTTGCCCACCTTCTCCATGGCCTCGGCGATGATGTTGCCGATGGACTCGTCGGAGTTGGCGGAGATGGCACCGACCTGGGCGATGGCCTTGGAGTCCGTGCACGGCTCCGAGATCTCCTTGAGCTTCTCCACGGCTGCCGAAACCGCCCGGTCCAGGCCGCGCTTGAGATCCATGGGATTCATGCCCGCGGCGACGGCCTTGATGCCCTCCCGGTAGATGGACTGTGCCAGCACCGTGGCCGTGGTGGTACCGTCACCTGCAACGTCCGAGGTCTGGGACGCCACCTCCTTGACCATCTGGGCACCCATGTTCTCGAACTTGTCCTCCAGCTCGATTTCCTTGGCCACCGAGACCCCGTCCTTGGTGACCGTGGGGGCACCAAAGGATTTGTCCAGCACCACGTTACGCCCCTTTGGACCGAGCGTGGCCTTTACTGCATTGGCCAGAATATTGACTCCGTGCAGCATCCGCTGCCGGGCTTCATCGTCGAACACAACCTGTTTCGCTGCCATGGCTTCTGAACCCTTCCTTAAAACAATTCCTGAGACTCGTTCGCGTTGGGACCCTTCGGCGTTACTCTTCGATCACCGCCATGATGTCGTCCTCGCGCATCACGAGGAGATCCTCACCTTCGACCTTGACCTCGGTGCCGGAATACTTGCCGAACAGCACCTTGTCGCCGACCTTCACATCCAAGGGACGCACCTCGCCGTTCTCCAGGATCTTCCCGTTGCCCACGGCGATCACCTCGCCCTTGATGGGCTTCTCCGCCGCCGTGTCGGGAATGACGATCCCGCCCGGCGTCGTGCGCTCCTCTTCCATACGCTTGATGACGACACGGTCATGCAATGGGCGAATCTTCATGAGAACTGAACTCCTCTGGATTTCTATTTCGTAAGCCAGCTTGACGAACCACGCGACCCGAACCGTGCCGGGCCCGCAGATTTCGGCATCCTGCGCGCGACGCCCGCACGCCGTTGTTTATCAGCACTCGGTCGTGCCGAGTGCTGATAAATATAGGGTCATTTGAAAGCCTGTCAAGGGCGCCATGCGGGAAAGCCGCCCCGAACACGCGTGAGCATGGATGCAGATCACACTCTCGGGAAAAGAGGCTGGCAGAGAACCCCCGCTGCGGCACTGCGCCATACGCCCACCCAGACATGGGGCTCCCAGGGCCGCGGACAAACGCCGATTGAGGCCGGTCGGCCAGCCCCCTGACCGCTGCTCGTCAGCCCGTTCCTGAGAAGAATCGAGGGCAAGCCACGAAACCCTCCACTGGCTCGCCTGGAAGGCGCCGGGGTCCGAACCGGCCGCGGGGCGGGTGCTATTGAATCACACCCGCCGCAGCTACTGAATCACGGTACAGCGAGACTCCGACTCGCTCGAGAGGCCCCCGCTGGCTACGGCGCGGACACGGAAACAAACCCGATCTCCCACCCCGGCAGGCACGTCCGTGCCCAGCTCCAGCGCGACCATCTGGCGGGCGGTGTTCCCGTTGAGCGGCGGCACCGTCGCCACTGGCACCTGCGTGTTTGCGGGCTTCGTCCCGAACAGGACCTCGTAGCGATCCACCGGCCCTCCAGCCGGATCCCAGGACAATCGTACCTGCTTGGGTGCCCCCCCACCACTGCCGCCACCGCTGCCGGCGTTCGCACAGCCCGGGCATGCGACTTGCACCGTGACCGTGGCCGTGGACTTGCGGCCATTGCGGTCCCGAACCTGGTAGACGAAAGTTTCCTTTCCGCTGAAGCCCTTCGGTGCTTCGTACAGCACCTTGTTGGTGGAAGTCACAAAAGCAACCCCCCGCTTCGGGCGCTGCACCACCTTCACCTTCGCCCGGCTGCGCTGCACGCCCCGATCGTTGGCCAGCACGTCGATCCGCACCCGTTTGCCGGCCTGAACCTTCGCCACGTCGTTTCGCGCCCGCACCCGAGCGGAGCCGCCACCGGTGCCGTTGTTCGCCACCGAACAGCTCGAACACCTGACCCGCACCGTCACCTTGGCGGTGGACCGTCTGCCGCGCGGATCCTGGACCCGATAGACGAACGTGACCTGGCCCTTGAAGCCCTTGGGCGCCTTATAGACCACTTGCTTGTTCGTGGTGACGAAGGCAGTACCCCGCTTCGGGCGCTGCACCACCTTCACCTTCGCCCGGTTGCGCTGCACGCCCCGATCGTTGGCCAGCACGTCGATCCGCACCTGGCCACCGGCGCGAACGTTCGCGGTGTCATCACGCGCCCTGAGCGACGAGGTCGCCGCCCACAGCGGACCACTCATCACGAGCAACACCCCAAGGGCGAAGAGGAAAAAGCGCACCCCATCTTCCCCCGCTTTTCGACCCGCACCCCGCTGACTCATGCCCCTCCCCTCTCTATGGGAAATTTTTCCCATCAACCAAGCCTGATCATTTCCTATTATGTGGAACAGCGCACATTTTGCAAGCGCCCCCGTGGCGAACGGTGTCAGACGAGACACGTTCTCCACTGACCCATACCCAGATAAACCCGACTTATGTGTTTCAAAGCAATAACTATTTGGCTTGGGCCCTTAAGCCCGATATGTTTCATCTGCTCAACGAGGGACTCCGCATAGGGTCCTGCGCCACTCCGGGTCGCAGCGCACCGACCCACATCACGGTTTACGTCCTCGCGGCAGCTCCGGGGGACAGCTCTGTTAACGACGAAGGAGACCTAGAGTCATGCCAACCTACGTACGCACTGACAAATGCGACGGCTGCAAGGGCCAGGACAAGACCGCCTGCATGTACATCTGCCCGCACGACCTGATGCGTCTGGACAAGGACGGCAGCGAGACCGGCTGGGCCATGAAGGCCTACAATCAGGAGCCCGACCAGTGCTGGGAATGCTACTCCTGCGTCAAGATCTGTCCACAGCAGGCCATCGAGTGTCGTCACTATGCCGACGTCGTGCCCCTGGGCGCCCAAGTGCAGCCCCTTCGGGGAACCGATTCCATCATGTGGACCATCAAGTTCCGCAACGGCACGATGAAGCGGTTCAAGTTTCCCATCCGGACCACGCCCGAGGGCTCGGCGGATCCCTACGGCGGTGAGCCGGACGCCGTGCTGGACGAGATCGGCGATCACAGCACGCTGTTCACCAAGGGTACCCACAGCTGCGACATGAGCCAGTTCCTGGCCAGCTGATCGCCCAGAAAGAGGCTCGCGGGGTCCCCGCGGGTATCGGGAATTCCCGGGCCGACCACGCTCCGCAACCGGAACGCGGCGGCTCTCCATCCATATGCCGAGGAATCTGTAAGTCATGAGCGAATACGTATTTGGCAACCCCGAGATCGTCGAAGAGGAGGTGGATATCCTCATCATCGGTGGCGGCATGGCGGCCTGCGGTGCAGCCTTCGAGATCATGAAGTGGGTGGATGCCGCCAAGCAACAGGGCACCGACATCAAGGTCAAGCTGGTGGACAAGGCCGCCCTGGACCGCTCCGGCGCCGTGGCTCAGGGCCTGTCGGCCATCAACACCTACATGGGCGAGAACGATCCCGCAGACTATGTCCGCTACGTGCGCGGCGACCTGATGGGCATCGTACGCGAGGACCTGGTCTACGACGTCGGCCGCCACGTGGACGACTCCGTGCACAACTTCGAGAAGTGGGGCCTGCCCATCTGGAAGCAGCCCGGTGACGAAGGCAAGCCGCTGAAGGAGGGCGGCAAGCCGGTGCGTTCCGGACGCTGGCAGATCATGATCAACGGCGAGTCCTACAAGTGGATCGTCGCCGAGGCCGCCAAGAAGGCGCTGGGCACCGAGAACATTCAGGAGCGCGTCTTCATCGTTCGTCTCGAGAACGACAAGAACGACCCCAACCGCGTCGCCGGTGCCGCCGGCTTCTCCGTGCGCGAAAACAAGGTCTACGTCTACAAGTTCAAGTGCTGCCTGTTGGTCTGCGGCGGCGCCGTGAACGTGTTCCGTCCCCGTTCCGTCGGTGAGGGCATGGGCCGCGCCTGGTATCCGGTGTGGAACGCCGGCTCCACCTATGCCATGGCCGCCGAGGCGGGTGCCGAAATGACCCTCATGGAGAACCGCTTCGTGCCGGCCCGCTTCAAGGACGGCTATGGCCCGGTGGGCGCCTGGTTCCTGCTCTTCAAGGCCAAGGCCATCAACGCCTTCGGGGAGGACTACCAGGCCAAGAACTACGACGACCTGGCCAACTACGGCTACGACGCCTACGCGCAGGGCTACAAGATGGGCACCTGCCTGCGCAACCATCTCATGATGAAGGAGATGAAGGAAGGCCGCGGCCCCATCTTCATGGACACCCCCACGGCCATGGCCGAGCTGGCCAAGAACATGACGCCCAAGGAAATCAAGCACCTCGAGGCCGAGGCCTGGGAGGACTTCTTGGACATGACCATCGGCCAGTGCGGCGTCTGGGCGGGTGAGAACATCGAGCCCGACAAGGAGATGTCCGAGCTGATGCCTACCGAGCCCTATCTCCTGGGCTCGCATGCCGGTTGTGCCGGCCTGTGGGTCTCCGGTCCCGAGGATCTGCCCGGTACGCCCGACCACTATCACTGGGGCTACAACCGGATGACCACGGTCAAGGGCCTGTTCACCGCCGGTGACGGCGTGGGCGCCTCCGGTCACAAGTTCTCCTCCGGCTCCCATGCCGAGGGCCGCATCGCGGCCAAGGCCATGGTCAAGTTCGTCCTGGACAACAAGGACTGGAAGCCCGAGCTGGCTCGCTCCGTGGACGAGATCATCGAGGAGATCTATCGTCCGGTGAAGAACTTCCTGGAGCACAAGGACTATACCACCGCGATCGACGTGAACCCTCACTACATCACGCCGCGGATGTTCCAGTTCCGCCTCCAGAAGATCATGGACGAGTACGTCGGCGGTGTCTCCACCTGGTACCAGACCAACGCCAAGATGATGGAGGTGGCCGAGCGCAAGCTGGAGATGCTGCGCGAGGATTCCCTGAAGATGCGCGCCAAGGACTTGCACGAGCTGCTGCGCGCCTGGGAGAACTATCACCGCCTCATCGCGGCCTATGCCCACATGAAGCACATCAAGTTCCGTGAGGAGTCCCGTTATCCGGGCTACTACTATCGGATGGACTTCCAGCGGATCGACGACGAGAACTGGAAGTGCTTCGTGAACTCCACCTTCGATCGTCACACCGGCGAGTGGAAGCTGAAGAAGGTGAAGTATGTCCAGCTGATCAAGCCCACGGATGAGGAGCCGGAGGGCATCCATCGTCCGGGCAGCGAAGTCTGATCCTCAGACGCACCGCTCAGATGGACAATGGCCGGGTGCCGCAGGGTGCCCGGCCTTTTTCGTTTTGCCCGTGTCGCATACTTCCCTTTCGGGACATGTACGAGGGCGTACCGCGCCAGTAGCATGATTCGGTCCACCCAAGGGCCCCGTGCAAAGGGATCAACTCCCCGCGAGCCGTATGGGACACGGGCACACCCAGACCCTGAGGTAGTCTCCCATGAAGGATGAATTCGAACAGATCCGGGACGAGATCCCGTACTCGAGTCCGGTCAAGCCGGTGCAGCTCAATCTGGACAGCGAGTTTCAGTTCGACTGTCATCCCGGAGTGAGTTGCTTCAACGAATGTTGCCGGAGCATCGACATCCAGCTCACGCCATACGACATCGTGCGCCTGAAACGCCACCTACACCTGGACGCCCGGGAGTTCGTCGCACGCTACACCGTCCCCTTCGAGATGGATCATCACGGCATGCCAGGGTTGAAACTCGCCACCAAACCCGGCACGACCGAGTGCGTCTTCCTGGGCGAGGAAGGGTGTACCGTGTATCCGGACCGGCCGAGCGCTTGCCGCTACTACGCGCTGGGCGCCATGGGCGTTCGCAAGGTCGGCGAACCTCGTGTGGAGGACATCTATTTCGTGGTCCATGAGCCCCATTGCAAGGGCCACGCCGAGCCGGTGAGGCGCACGGTTCGCGAGTACCGCAAGTCGCAGGGGGTGGAGATCTACGATGAGATGAACCGTGAGTGGCGCGACATCGTCATCAAGAAGCGCACCAGCGGACCGACCATCGGCGCGCCCTCGGAACGCAGCATGCAGCTGTTCGACATGTGCAGCTACGATATGGACAGCTTCCGCGAGTTCATTCAGTCCGAGGGCTTTCGCGCCGTGTTCGATCTGCCCGATGAAGAGCTGAACCGGCTCGTGGAGGACGAAGACGCGTTGCTGCAGTTCAGCTTTCGTTTCCTGAAACAGGTCCTGTTTGGCGAATTCAGCATCCCGCGTCGTGAGGAGGGCGTCCAGCAGCGCATTGAGGCGAGAAAGCACATCTGGAAGAAACGCAAAGAAGAGATGGAGCGGCGCTATCGCGAGGAGATGGAACGCCTCAAGTATGAGGAAGAGCAGCAGTTCTCGGCCGAAAAACAGAGCGATCCGCAGGCCCAGGCCCGTCGCTAGGTCCGGGCGCTGTCTCCGTGTCGGCATCCTCTCGGACACCCACGGCCGGGTACATCCGGGAATCTTGCGGCAGGCGCGCGGGCTGGACTGGATCGTCCACGCCGGTGACATCTGTTCCCTGCGCGGGCTCGCCGGCCTGCGACCGCGCCTTGGGCTGGTCGCCGTGGCTGGAAACAACGACCTCCCCCGCCTGTGGCCCCCCGAGGAACGCACGACCTGCCGCCGCCTCGCGCAATCGGCGCGGCTCCCACTCCCTGGAGGCCTGTTGGCAGTCGAGCACGGCCACCGCCATGGCTGGAACCACCCGAGCCACCGAAAGCTACGCCGGGCGCATCCTGATGCCCGGTTGGTGGTCTATGGCCACACACACCGCCGCACCCTGGACACGCGTCTCCGCCCCTGGGTGTTGAATCCGGGAGCGGCGGGCACCACCCGTACGCATGGGGGTCCATCCATGGCCCTGCTGCTGGCCTGTGGGCGGCGCTGGTCGGTGCGTTTCCTGCGCGTCTGAGGTCCCTACCCGGATCCAGGCTCGTTTCGCCCTCATCCACCGGTAGCGCAGAAGGCTTGACTGGCCGGCGAATGGATCGGCAACCAGTGAGGCGCGAACACGGTCAGCAATCCCAGCACGATGATCACGCTTCCCGCCAACTGACGCACCCAGTGTGTGCGCGTCAGCTGCCCGAGCCAGCGCGCGGTCGCACCCAGCGTGAGCACCATGGGCAACGTCCCCAAACCGAAGGCCACCATGAACAACGCGCCCAGCAGCGGGTCTCCCGAGGCCATGGCCAGCACCAAGGCCGAATAGACCAGTCCGCACGGCAGCCAGCCCCAGAGCAAGCCCAGTCCAAGGGCATGCCACAGCGTGCGCACCGGCAACAAGCGTCTGGCCACGGGCTCGATGCGGCGCCACAGGAGGCCTCCCACCCGCTCGACCGGGGCCAGCACCTGCGTCCACCCCGTCAGATAGAGCCCGAGTGCGACCATGAAGGTCCCAGCGACGAACAAGGCGATCAGGTGTGCGTGGCTGGATGAAAGCAGCTCATAGAATTGCGTTCCGAGCAGACCCGCCAACGCGCCTGCGGCCCCGTAGCTGGTGATGCGGCCAAGGTTGTATGCGAGCGTGAAGGCGACAACGGCACCCGACGTGCGGCGCGCTTGCCCCGGCATCCCCACGCTCAGTGCACCCATGATGCCCCCGCACATGCCGATGCAGTGCACCGAACCCAGCAGACCGATCACCAGCGCCGTGAAAACGCCGGCCTCCTGAAGCAGTGCGCTCATGGTGCGGGAAAGGGAGCGTTCAGGGCTTCGAGGGCGCGATCTCTACAGAGCGCTCCCCGGGGATGCGAATCCGACCAAGCAGGCGCCACTCAGCGCGCTCGGCCGGCTCCACGAGCACGTACCAGGAGGCGGGCACCAGCTCAGGCAGCGTCGCCCTGTAGGTCCCGTCGGCCTCGGGCCACACCAAGATGTCCACGTCGTGATGGGCCAGTGTGGGGTGCAGAAGACGGACGTGCAGCTGCTCCGGCCGTACGCCCTGCAGGACCACACGCAACTGCTCTCCTAGGAAGTCGACCCGCGCCGACAGGCCCAGTTCCGCCGCGCGGCGATCACGATCAAGCGTGCGGTTGATCGCAAGCCCTTGCCTGTAGTAGTCGTCCACCACCAGGCCGTCGGACGTGCTCACGGCGTAATACAGAGTGGTGAATCCCATGACCATGGCCGACACCGGAATGGCGATCACGAACCAGACCCAGAAGTGGCGATACCACGGCTTCGAAGGAGTGGGGGTCCCGGACATGGTGAGCTCCTGCATGAAACGTGTACCTCGCTTACCGCACTACAGGCCCCAAGAAACGGGCGTCCTCCTCGACACGGATCGAGGGATCGTCTACCGCCTCCAGCACGAACTTGAACCGGGAACTCGGCCGCTTCAGATCGCCTGGGTCGATGTCCACTCGTACCGGTACATTCTTCACCTCTCCAGGCTGGACCTCGATCTCCCCGTATGGATTGATCAGCTTGGCGCCCTCCAATCCCTCGATGGAAACCCGGTATTCATGGGCCCGGCTGTCCTGGTTGGCGATCTTGAGCGTATAGCTATTCTCGACTAAGCCCTCGTCGGTTTCCCGGTACAGGGACATGCGGTCACGAATCACGTCCAGCTCCGCCGGGACCCGGGACATGATCCCATAGATCCACCCGGACAGGAGCAAGACCAGCAGCGCCGCATAGACCAGCACACGTGGACGGAGAATATGGGTCTTCTCCCCCTCCATCGCCCGTTCCGTGGTGTAGCGGATCAGGCCTTTTGGATAGCCCATCTTCTCCATCACTTCATCGCATACGTCGATGCAGGCCGCGCAACCGATGCACTCGTACTGGAGCCCATCGCGAATGTCGATACCGGTGGGACAGACCTGCACGCACAGCGTACAGTCGATGCAGTCGCCCAAACCCAGCTCGCGGGGATTCACGCCCCGCTTGCGGCTGCCGCGCGGCTCGCCCCGCTTGGCATCGTAAGAGATGACCAGTGTGTCCTTGTCGAACATGGCGCTCTGAAAGCGCGCATATGGACACATGTAGATACAGACCTGTTCACGCAGCCACCCGGCGTTGCCGTAGGTCGCAAACCCATAGAAGAAGATCCAGAAGGTCTCCCAGGGGCCGGTGTCGAAGTGAATAAACCGGACTGCCAGGTCGTCGATGGGCGTGAAATAACCAACGAACGTGAATCCCGTGTAAAGCGAAAAGGCCAGCCAGACAAGGTGCTTGGTGCCCTTGATCAGCAACTTCTTCGGCGTCCATGGCGCCTTGTCCAGCTTGATTCGCTTCGGCCGGTCGCCCTCGATCTTGCGCTCGATCCACAGAAACACCTCCGTCCACACCGTCTGCGGACAGGCGTACCCGCACCATAGACGTCCGGCCAGGGCGGTGAAGAAAAACAGGGAAAAGGCCGCGATCGCCAGCAGCGCGGCCAGGAAGAAAAAGTCCTGCGGCCAAAACGTGATGCCGAAAAAATGGAACTGTCGATGTGGAAGGTCCAGCAGGACGGCCTGACGGCCATTCCATTTCAACCAGGGAAGCCCGTAATAAATGCCCAGCAGCACGAACACGGCGGCCACGCGCAGGCGCGCAAAAATGCCGTGCACCTGTCGCGGATAGATCTTCTGGCGCTTGGCGTAAAGCTCCTGCTGCAGCTGGGCGTCGTGCTGCTCCGCTTTGCTCTTGCCTGATGCCTTGGCCGCATTCTGCTGCATGCTTTTCCCTACTTTCTGTATCGAAAAATCAATGTGTTAGTGACTGCCTCACTTTATGGCAGGGCTTACAGAAATACATTGACAACACACAAGCCACAGCGTTGATGGCCCAGAAGAAGAAAAACCCTACGGTATAAGCGCCCAAACGGCTGAGTTCCGGCCCCCCGACACAGGAGAAGACCTCCATCGGGTCGAAGACCGTGAAGACCAACACCGTGGTCACACCGGCAGTGAGAAACGACGGCCAAAGGACTGCGACAACTTTTTGAATGGTGGGAATCTGGTTTTGCTCTGCCATGCGCTCGTTCGCTCCAAGGGAAAATCCTGACGCCACAGCCGGGAACGTGAAGAGGCCGAGAGCGTGCTCATGGACGCTCCCGGCCCCCTTTGTCTTAAGGTGCCGAACTGCTCAGTTCGCACCGGACTGGTGCGAAAGACTGTACACATACGCCGCCAGCAGATGCACCTTGTCTTCACCCAAGAACTGCCGGTGCGCCGGCATCTTGCCGTGGCGGCCTTGCATGATGGTCTTCTTGATCGTGGCCACGGAGCTCCCATACAGCCAAGTCTTGTCCGTCAGGTTTGGGGCACCGATGGTCTGATTGCCCTTGCCGTCCGGTCCGTGACAACCCGCGCAGACCGCGAACTTCGCCTTGCCCGCCTCGGCTTTGGCCGCATCGTGCTTGAGCCCAGAAAGGCTGCGCACGTAGTGGGCCACCTGTTCGGCACCCTCTTCGCCGCCGACGGCCGCACCCATGGGAGGCATGGTGCCCTGACGTCCATCAAGAATGCTCTTCTCGATGGTTTCCGGTTTGCCGCCGTACAACCAGTCGTTATCGGTCAAATTCGGGAATCCAGGCGCACCCCGTGCATCCGACCCGTGGCAGATGGCACAGTAGTTCAGGAACAGACGCCGTCCGATCTTCAATGCTTCGGGGTCCTTGGCCAGCTCCTTCAGGTCCTTCTGTGCGTATTGTGCGAAGATGGGACCGTACTTGGCCTCGGCCGCCTTCATCTCCTCCTCATACTGTTTGGTGTCCGTCCATCCCAACACGCCGGCCCAACTCCCTAGCCCCGGATACAGAATCAAATAAATGATCCCGAAGGCCAAGGTGATGTAGAACATGTTGAGCCACCAACGCGGCAGTGGGTTGTTGAGCTCTTCGAGATTTTCGTCCCACACATGACCCATGGTCTCGGCGGTCTCCCCCTTGGGCGCACCGCCCTTGCCGGTCCACCAGATCAGCCAGAAGCAGAAGAAGATCCCAGCGACCGTGAAAAATATGATCCACCAGCTCCAGAACGAACTGGTGAACGTATTGGCTACCCATTCCGCCTTCATTGCCTGTTCTCCCTCACCACCGGAGCTGGCTCATCGTCTTCAAGGGGAAGACGAGCCGCCTCGTCAAAGGATTGCTTCTGCCTGCCGTTCCATGCCCATGCGACCACGGCGACGAACACCGACATGCAGAAGAGCGTGAAGATCCCGTCGTAGATGCCGATCCAGCTCATCGCGTCACCTTGATTGCCGTACCCAGGCCCTGCAGATAGTGGATGAGGGCATCCATCTCGGTCTTGCCCTCGAGCATCTCGGGGGCCTTCTCGATCTCTTCGTCCGTGTATGGGACCCCAGCGACCCGCAAGGCTTTCATATTGGCCTGTACAGGCCAGTCCTCCACCGAGTTCTCTGCGAGCCATGGGTAACCCGGCATCACCGACTCTGGCACTACATCACGGGGATTGATGAGATGGACGCGGTGCCAGTCGTCGCTGTAGCGTCCGCCCACACGCGCCAAGTCTGGACCGGTACGCTTGGAGCCCCACTGAAAAGGGTGGTCGTAGACGAACTCGCCGGCCACCGAATAATGTCCGTAGCGCTCCGTCTCGGCACGAAACGGGCGGATCATTTGCGAGTGGCAGACGTAGCAGCCCTCGCGTACGTAGATGTCCCGCCCTACGACTGCTAGCGCATCGTATGGTTTCAGGCCCTCGACCGCCTTCGTCACCGAAGGCATGAAGAACAGGGGAACGATCTCCACCAGCCCACCGATGCTGACCACAATGAGGATCAGCACGATCATCAAGGCGGAGTTCGTTTCGACCTTCTCGTGTCCTGCAGCCATGGTACGTCCTCCTCAGTGCGCCGCAGCCGGCTCAGGGATGCGCGCCTCCACGCTCTGTCCAGCAGCCACCGTCTTCCACATGTTGTAGGCCATGACGAACAGCCCCAGCAGGAAGATGGCACCCCCGAGGAAGCGCGTCACGTAGAACGGATGCATGGCCTGCACGGACTCCACGAAGCTGTAGGTCAGCGTGCCATCCGGATTCACCGCACGCCACATGAGCCCCTGCATGATCCCGGACACCCACATGGAGGTGATGTAGAGCACGATGCCGATGGTGGCCAACCAGAAGTGCCACTCCACCAAGCGCAGGCTGTAGACCTCACGGCCGAACAGCCGTGGGATCAGGAAGTACATGGAGCCGAAGGTGACCAGGGCGTTCCACCCCAGCGCTCCGGAATGCACGTGACCGATGGTCCAGTCGGTGTAGTGCGAAAGCGCATTGACCGTCTTGATGGACATCATCGGGCCCTCGAAGGTCGACATGCCGTAGAAGGCTACGGAGACCACCAGGAAACGGATGATGGGATCGGTACGCAGTTTCTCCCAGGCCCCGGAAAGCGTCATCACGCCATTGATCATGCCGCCCCAGGAGGGCGCCAGCAGGATGAGGGAGAACACCATGCCCAATGAAGAGGCCCAGTCTGGGAGGGCGGTGTAGTGCAGATGGTGCGGGCCCGCCCACATGTAGGTGAAGATCAGGGCCCAGAAGTGCACGATGGACAACCGGTAGGAATACACCGGGCGCCCCGCCTGTTTCGGGATGAAGTAGTACATCATGCCCAGGAAACCGGCGGTCAAAAAGAAGCCCACCGCGTTGTGGCCGTACCACCACTGCACCATGGCATCGATAGCGCCCGGATAGACCGAATACGACTTGAACCAGCCAGCCGGAATTTCCGCGCTGTTCACTACGTGCAACAACGCGATGGTGAGGATGAAGGCCCCATAGAACCAGTTGGCCACATAGATGTGCTTCACGCGCCGCTTGGCAATGGTGCCGAAGAACACGATCGCGTATGCCACCCAGACGATGGTGATGGCGACGTCGATGGGCCACTCGAGCTCCGCATACTCCTTGGACACGGTGATCCCAAGGGGCAGGGTGATGGCAGCCGCGACGATGATGGCCTGCCAGCCCCAGAAGGTGAACGCTGCCAGCTTGTCGGAGAACAACCGCACGTGGCAGGTCCGCTGCACGACGTAGTAAGAGGTGCCGATCAGCGCCGAGCCACCGAAGGCAAAGATCACCGCGTTGGTATGCAGCGGGCGCAGGCGGCTGAACGTCAGCCACGGAATGTCGAAGTTCAAAGCCGGCCACGCCAACTGGGCGGCGATGAACACCCCCACCGCCATACCGACGATGCCCCACACGATGGTCATGATGGCGAACTGCCGGACCACCGTGTCGTTGTAGGTCGTCTGCTCAGCCATTGCCTGATTTCTCCCTCTCAAGTCACATCAAATCAATCGCACGTGTGCTCCACGGACCGAAGCCACGCCCTCCGCAGCGGAGCGCATCAGCACCGAGACCGGCTCAGCCGGCTGGTACGAACTGTGGTTCGAAACCGTGCCCCCACAACAGCACCGTCACGGCCAAGCTGGCCACCAGCACTACCAGCCCCACCGCGAGTACCGCACTCGCATAAAGAAACCCCTTCTCGGGGGGCACCTCCATCATGATCGGCAGCCCCGTATAGAGCAGGTACACCGAGTAGGCCAGCGCCGGCAGCCCCAGCACCATGTTCAGCCAGAGCACCGGATAGAGCTGAAACACCCCGATGAGAAACAGTGGCGTGGCCGTATATGACGCCAGCACCACCGCCCGTGACAGGGTCGCCTTCGCCCCGTAGGTATCGCCCATCCACTTGATGAGCGCCCCCACAGACAGCACGGCCACCAGCAACGCGAAGTAGTAGAGCACGGCGATGGTGGCCGCACTCTCCAGCGAGAGCTTGACCGGCTCGCCAGCGCCGATCTTCCACCCGATTTGCGTGGTCCCAATGAATCCGCAGATCGGTGGTATCGCTGCCAGGAACAAGGTGTGCGTGGCAAAGCACTTCCCCACCGTGCACTGCTCGTCCCGGAGCCGTTCCCATTCCCGCACGGGATCGCTCAACAGCCCGATGATATGTCTGATGACCACAGTAAAGCCCCCTTGGTTGCCTCCGCTGACACGGAGGGTTGACACTCCGGGGAGAGCCATCCGAGTGCATCACCATATTCGGAATGGTTAATGTACCCGGAACGGCCCTCCCCCGTAATTGACACTTGTCAAGCGCGCTTAGTCCGCCAAACTCGTCCCAGCTTCCCACCCTGAGCGCACACGGCACGCCCCGTACATGCCTTGAAACAGAGGACCCGTCCGTCTCACAGCAGGTATGGGTAGGCCTCGACGCCCGGGTTGCCCTTCACACCCTTGAGCTTGGGTGTGTTCAGCTTGCCGATTCTCACTGTTTTCTTGTCCTTGAGATAGGCGATGACTTGATCCCAGACAGCCGGCCCCGGCGACCGGGCCCCCACGGTGGCCCAGCCCGTCACCACGTACTTCTTCTGCGGGTCGATGGGCGTGCCGTCGTCGAGCTGCATGTCCGAGATACGTCTGCCGATCTCCTGGGTGGGATCGCACACGTAGTCCATCCCGCCCACGCGCACCATGTCGCCACCCTGCTGGTAGTACGGGTCCTTGTTGAACAGGTTGTCGCACACATCCTCGAGGATGGTCTTGAGCTCCGCGCCCGTCATCTCTCGACGGTAGGTCTCGGGATAGGTGATGGAGGTCTGATCGTGCACGTTCTCCACCGTGATGGGATGACCCGCAGGCACCGTGGTTCCCCAGCGGAAACCCGGCGACAGGGCGATCTGGGCATCGTTCTGCTCGCGTAGCGCATCGCAGATGACCTGGTCGAAGGTGCCGTTGAAATTACCGCGCCGATACAGGGTCTCG
The DNA here is from genome assembly GCA_027030565.1 of Gammaproteobacteria bacterium. Lineage (GTDB taxonomy): Bacteria > Pseudomonadota > Gammaproteobacteria > JAJDOJ01 > JAJDOJ01 > JALVEU01. The sequence continues at coordinate 18,517 of JALVEU010000277.1, forward strand.
TCCGCCACCGCCAGTTCCTCGCCCAGCCATTTCTCGTGGGGTGCGCGCAGCTTCTTGAGCAGGGCGGACATCTCCGGATCGGGGTCCAGGAGGTTGGAGAACACCGGGAGGAGGCGGAACCGGAAGTCGCGCACCCGGCCTTTGCCCACGTCCAGGTCCATGACGCCGAGGAACTTGCCGTTGGAGCCGGCATTGGTGACCAGCGTGACACCGCCGGAATTCTTGACCTTGACCGCCTGAGGGACCCCGTCGTGCGTATGGCCACCAAAGATCACGTCGATCCCGCGCACGATGGAGGCCATCTTGAGGTCCACGTCCATGCCATTGTGCGAAAGCACCACCACGGCGTCGGGCTTTTCGTTCTCGCGAATTTCGTCCACCAGCGCCTGCATCTCCTCGTCCCGAATGCCGAAGGTCCAGTCGGGAATGAAGCGCTGGGGGTTGGCGATGGGGGTGTAAGGGAAGGCCTGGCCGATCACGGCGACCTTCACCCCACCCACCTCACGCAGGGTATAGGGCTTGAACGCCCGGCCGGAATCCTCGTCGAAGCCAGGGAAGTCCGCGAACGCATAGTCGAACAGCGCATCCTCGCGCACGAACACGTTCTGGGCCACGAACTCCCCCTTGAAGGCCTGGATGTTGTCGATCACCTCCTGCTCGGTGTAGGTGTACTCCCAGTGGCCGGTCATGATGTCCACGCCGAGCTGATTGCAGGCCTGGACCATGTCACGGCCACGCATCTTGAACGACAACGCCGAGCCCTGCCAGGTGTCGCCGCCATCCAGCAACAGGCTGTGACCCGGCCCCGCCTCGGCCCGCGCCCGCTTGACCAGGGTGGCCAGGTGCGCGAAGCCTCCGACCTTACCGTACTTCTTCGCCCCTTCTTCAAAGTTCAGGAACGTGAAGGCATGGGCCTCCCGGGTGCCCGGCTGGATTCCGTAGTACTTGAGAAATGCATGTCCGACCAGGTGCGGCGGTTTGCCCCACATGGACCCAACGCCCAGATTGACGTTGGGCTCGCGGAAGTAGACCGGCATCAGCTGCGCGTGGCAGTCCGTCATGTGCAAGATGCGCACGTTGCCGAACTTCGGCGTCTCGTAGAAGTCGGAAGGTTGCTTGCGTTGTGCGAAGACCGACTGGGGAAACAGGCCTGCCGCGCTGGCCAGACCCATGATGCGAATGAATTCACGGCGAGAAAGGCTCATCGTCACTCCTCCATTATGGTGGAAGGCCCCTCGGGGACCCGGCGCTCAAGCCAACCCTGCGCTGCCCTGCACAGCAGGCGCACCGTTGTCGTCGTTATGGCTTCGCCATGATAGCCAAAAACCGCGCGGCACATGCAGGCATCCGGTCTTGCGCGATCACAGCGACGGGTCCAGCCTCAGGCCGTAGACTGAACCCATGAACACTGACACGCCCGAGACTCCGCCCAGCCGGCCGTCCTGCTATCACTGCGGTCAGCCCGTACCGCCTGGAACCCACTTCGGCACCGTGGTGCTCGGCCAGCACCGCCCCATGTGTTGCAAGGGCTGCGAGGCCGTGGCCGAGGCCATCGTACAAGGTGGTCTGGAGGACTACTACCGGTTTCGCACGAGTCCCGCGGGGAGCGCTCAGGACCCGCTCCCAGAGGCCCTGCGCGAGCTGGCGGTGTTCGACGATCCGCGCATCCAGGAGCGCTTCGTCCGGGAGGCGGGAGACCACGTGCGGGAAGCGAACCTGATCTTGGAGGGCATCACCTGCGCTGCCTGCGTGTGGCTCAACGAACAGCATCTCAAGTCCCTGCCCGGCGTGCTGGACGCGCAGATCAACTATTCCACGCACCGTGCCCAGGTGCGCTGGGACACGCGCAGGATCCGCCTCAGCGAGATCCTCGAGGCCATCGCCGCCATCGGCTACCGGGCGCATCCCTATGACCCCGCGCGTCAACAGCAGCTGGTGGAGGCCGAGCGTCGCGACCTGCTACGCCGACTGGGCCTGGCCGGTGCCCTGGGCATGCAGGTGATGATGATCGCCGTGGCCCTGTACTTCGGCGAGGCGGCAGGCATGGACCCCATCTACGAGCGCTTCTTCCGCTGGGTGAGCCTATTGCTCACCGCCCCCATCGTGGTCTACTCGGCCCAGCCTTTCTACACTGCGGCCTGGCGCGACCTGCGTGCCGGCATCCTAGGGATGGACGTGCCCGTCACCCTGGGAATTCTCGGCGCCTTCGCGGCCAGCGCCTGGGCCACCGTCACCGGTCGGGGCGCCGTCTATTTCGAGTCGGCGGCCATGTTCGTCTTCCTGCTCCTGGGCGCCCGTTTCCTCGAAGCCGCGGGGCGCCGACGCGCGCTGTACGCCGTGGAGCGGCTCACACAAGCCACACCCCGCACCGCCACCCGCCTGCTGGATACCGGCTCCGGCGTACGGGAAGAAGTCGTCCCCGCAATCGACCTGCACCCCGGGGATCGGGTCCGAGTACGCCCCGGCGAGCCGATCCCCGCCGATGGGTGCATCGTCCACGGGCGTTCCAGCGTGGACGAGTCCCTGCTCACCGGCGAGAGCCGCCCTCTGCCCAAGGTGCCCGGGGACCCCGTGGTGGGCGGCAGCCTCAATGTCGAAGGCCCCCTGGAGATCGAGGTGCAGCGGGTCGGCCAGGAAACCGTGTTGTCGCAGATCCTCCAGCTGCTGGAGCGCGCCCAGAGCGAACGTCCACGCCTCGCCCGGTTCGCCGACCGGGTGGCGGCGTATTTCGTCGCCGGGGTACTGCTGCTGGCCGCGGCGACCGCAGTGTTCTGGGGGCTGGCCGGATCGCCCGGTTGGATCGAGACCGCCATCGCCGTGCTGGTCGTCACCTGCCCCTGCGCCCTGTCCCTGGCCACCCCCGCCGCCTTGACCGCTGCCACCGGCCGGCTGGCTGCTCTGGGCGTGCTGGTCACCCGGGGCGATGTACTGGATACACTGAGCCGCACTCGGCAGGTGGTGTTCGACAAGACCGGCACCCTCACCCGAGGTGACCCTGAACTCGTGCACGTGGAGTCGCTGCAGGGCATCGATGAGGACACAGTGCTGCATCTGGCGGCAGCCATGGAGCGCCATTCGGAGCACCCGGTCGCCCGGGCCATCGTGCGTGCTGCTCAAAGCCGGGACCTGCACGCGCAGCAGGCCGTGGCCGTGGAGAACACGCCCGGCGCCGGCCTGCGGGCGACCGTGGCGGGCGAGCGCTATGCGCTGGGCCACGCCGGCTTCGTACAGGCGTTCTTGGAGCGTGAGGCCGGTACCGCTCCGCTCCCGCGCCTCGACGTGCCACCCGATGCGACGGTGGTGCTGCTCGCCTCGACCACACGCGGTCTGCTCGGGTGGCTGGTGCTGCGCGACCGTCTGCGCCCAGAGGCGCCCGCAACCCTGTCGGCTCTGCGCGCACGGGGACTGGACGTCTGGCTGCTCAGTGGTGACCGGGCCTCCGCGGTCCGCGCCGTCGGCTCCGAAGCCGGTATCCGCGAGGATCACGTGCTGGCCGAGCGCGACCCGAACGGCAAGCTCGCCGAGCTGCGCCGCTTGCAGGCACACGGGCCCGTGGCCATGGTCGGGGATGGCATCAACGACGCGCCCGTGCTGGCCGGCGCCGACGTCTCCATGGCCATGGGCAGCGGCGCCCAGCTGGCTCTGGCGAGCGCCGATCTGGTGCTCCTCCACGGTACTCTGCATGGCGTCGACGAGGCGTTCCGCACGGCAGCGCACACACGGCGGGTGATCCTGCAGAACCTTCTTTGGGCCCTGGGCTACAATGTGTTGGCGCTGCCCGCCGCGGCCGCCGGCTGGATCTTGCCCTGGATGGCCGCCCTGGGCATGTCGGCGAGTTCCCTCATGGTGGTGGCCAACGCCCTGCGTCTGACCCGCGGCCCCCGCCGCAAACGACTTCGGGAGGTCTGATCCGTGGAAGCCGTGTTCATGCTGGTTCCGCTGGCCATCGTCCTGTTGGGCGTGATCGTGGCCGTGTTCTGGTGGGCGGCCCGCTCGGGGCAGTTCGACGATCTGGAGGGCCCGGCCTGGCGGATCCTCATGGACGAGGATCGCACCCCGCCGCGGCCTGCGGACGACCACCACGAACACACCGAGGCCGGGGAGCCCCCCCGTGGCTGAGCGGTCCACCTGGGCGCGCTGGGGGCTGCTGGGGTTCGTGCTCATGCTCACCGGCTGCGCCACGGCACCCCATGAGCCGCCACGGATCAGCGTCTCGGGGCTGCGACCTGTGCACATGGACCTCCTGGAGCAGGAGTACGAGCTGCGCCTGCGCATCCAGAACCGGGGCGACAAACCCCTGAAGATCCGCGGCATGGCCTATGACATCTACCTCAACGGCCACCGGTTCGCCAGCGGTGTGAACGCCACGCCAGTGGAGGTCCCGGCCTTCGGCGAACGTGTCGTGCCCGTGCACGTCGTCACGGGCGTGTTCGACTGGCTGCGCCAACTCAACACATTGAGCAGGGAAAAACCCGCGCGGCTCAGCTATCGGCTCGAAGGGAGTATGAAACTGGCCGGCTGGCCACGGCGCGTGCCGTTCCAGCAAGACGGCACCCTCGAGTTCCCGGCCACCGGTGGCCCCCGGTCCCGTCCGCCGGCCAAACGCTGAGGTGTGGACGAACCGGGGTCACTGCACGGGCCGGAGCCCTGGGGCTTCACCATGCCCCGCCGTGTTCGCCGTGCGATCCCCGGCGCGCCCGGAGGCGGGCTCCGGAGGCGCCTCCGCGCACGCCGCCGACCATGGGCCCGATCGTCGGCCGCCTCGCCTGCCGCGCGGGTCCGGGCCACTGCTCCTCTTGTGCCTGGTCACCCTGACGGTACTCGCGGCCGGATACGGCCTGCGGGACCCCTGGCCACCCGACGAGCCCCGCTACGCCCTGGTGGCCAAGGAAATGGCGGACAGCGGACAGTGGCTGTTCCCCACACGGGGCGGACATCTCTATCCCGACAAACCGCCGCTGTTCTTTTGGGCCATCGCGGCAGCTTACAAGCTGCTCGGCGACATACGCCTCGCCTTCCTCTTACCTTCGCTGCTGGCCTCGCTGTCGACGCTCCTGCTGGTCTACGACCTGGCCCGCAGGCTCTGGACCCGGCCCGTGGGCCTGTACGCCGCCTCTGCACTGCTGCTGAGCATCCAGTTCGTCGTCCAGGGACGGGTGGCGCAGATCGACGCCATGCTCGCTTTCTGGGTGACGCTGGGCCTGTACGGGCTGCTGCGCCACCTGCTGCTCGGGCCGGCCTGGGGGTGGTACCGCACGGGATTTGCGGCCATGGGCTTCGGAATCATCACCAAGGGCGTGGGATTTCTGCCGCTGTTGGTCTTCCTGCCCTGGGCCTGGGCCCACTGGCGCCAGTGGCGTCCCCTCAGGCGGATCCGGGGCAGCGTGTGGCAGTGGGGAAGTGGTCCGGTGATGCTCGTCGCCGCCGTGGCCGTCTGGCTCTTGCCCATGCTCATGGTGGTCGCCTCCAGTGGCGACCCGGCTCTGACCGCTTACCGCGACAACATCCTGTTTCATCAGACCGGGGAACGCTACGTGGCCGCCTGGCACCACCACAAGCCCTGGTGGTACTACCTGGTGGCCGTGATTCCCTTGTTCTGGCTGCCCCTGACCCTGCTCCTTCCGTGGACCGTGCCTGCGTGGCGGCGCCGGCTCCGAAGGGGGGACGCACGCTTCCTGATCCTCCTCGGCTGGGTCGTGCTGGTGGTCTCGTTCTTCAGCCTTTCGCCGGGCAAACGCGGTGTCTACATGCTCCCGGCGCTGCCAGGGTTCGTACTGGCCACCGCACCGCTTCTGCCTGGCCTGCTGAGACGCCGCGACGTCCAGGCCCTGGCGTTCACCGTGCTCGTCCTGCTGGCTCTGGGGCTGACCGGAGGCGCCCTGTGGCTGGCCTCGGGACCCCGAATCCTGGACGAACTCCCCGAGACGATCCCATGGCCGGCATTCCTGCCAGTGGCCGTAGCGGCTGGAACGGCGCTGCTGTGGGCGCTGCCCGGACCACGACGGGGGGTACTGGGTCTGAGTGGGTTTCTTCTCAGCCTGTGGCTGGTCGTCGGCTGGTTGGTCCAGCCGGTGCTCGATCCGGTGCGTTCGGCGCGGCCGTTCATGGCCGAGGTGGGCCGACGCATCGGCCCTGACGCGCAGCTCGGTCTGCTCTGGTGGAAAGAGCAGCTCGTACTGCTCGCCGATCGGCCCGTGACTGCCTTCGAGTTTCGTGGGCGCCCACGGGAGGTGGTGTTGCGTGAGGCCCTCCATTGGCTCGATGCGCGCGGGCATCGCTGGCTACTACTGCCCACCGAACAGCTCGCCCCGTGCTTCGATCCGCGACGCGCCATCGACCTGGGCGAGCGGCACCAGGTGCACTGGGCCCTGGTGAACCGGCGAGCCCGCACCACGGCCTGCGAAGGAAGGCCGCCGCCCTCCTAGTCCCACGGGGATGCAGTACGCGGCTTATAATGAATGGTTTTCGAGCGCTGCAGGACCTACACCCCGTGGAGCTGTCCCTCGTCATCCCCATGCACAACGAGGCCGAGAACGTGGCACCGCTGCTGGAGGAGATCCGCTCTGCACTGGAGGGCACGGTGGACTACGAGGTGGTGGTGGTGGACGACGGCAGTACCGATGCCACTTGGGAGCGCCTGTACGCGGCCGCCACGGCGGACCCCAGGTTGCGGGTGCTGCGCCACCGCAAGAGCT
>JALVEU010000278.1 GCA_027030565.1 Gammaproteobacteria bacterium
ATCGAAGTCCGGAAACTCCGGGTGATGCAGCGCCGTGACCGGGATGCCCTCGTGGACGTATTCGTGCATCCGCAACCCGGTCTCTCCCAGGACCGCCGTGCCCCGGCGCACCATGTCGTAGGTGAGGACATGGACACCGTGCCCGATGTGCTGGAGCTGGCGGGCGAGATTGAGCACGTAGCGCTCCGTGCCCGCATAGTGATGGGGAAAGAACTGATGGACGCCGAGCAGAATCTTCATCAGATCCCCCTGAGGAGACGGGCGGGCAGTTCCACGCCGGCCTCGGCCAGGGCACAACCGGCCGCGGCGGCGAACACCTTGTGCAGCGTGGCGGCGACCTCCTCCATGGGGCAGCCCCACTCGGGCCGCAACGACAGGTACTGCGCCACGGGTTGCAGCTGGGCCAGCACCTGCTGCCGGAGCCGGGCGTACACGCCCTCGTCCCTGCGCTCCGGGGCCTCCCCCATGAAAGCCAGGAACAGTGAAGGATCCCAGGCCGCCGAACCGCTCTTTGCCTCACCGTGATCGAATCCCTCTTCCAGGCGCGCCTGCAATGCGCCCAGCGCCCGCGCCGGAGAGGACTCCCGCCGGGCCTCGTCGTCCAGCCAGTCCCACAGCTCCTGCGCGAAGATGTTGTAGATCCAGGCCAGCGTCGGAAATGCCTCGTCCAGCGTAGCAACGGCCCGCGGCTGCTCCTCCCCGAAGATGGCAAAGAGGCTGCGCAAGTCCACGTAAGCACGCAGAAAGAAATAGCGGGCGGCGCGCGTGTGGGAGTGCACCACTGCGTTGTCCACCTGGTGCAGCAGCCCATACCCCGCCTCCAACAGGCGTCTGCCCAGGTGCAGGTCCTCGGCGAAACGCCCGTCGAAGGGATACTCGGCCTGCAGGGTCCGGGGGATAGCCAGGCACACGTTGTCCAGGTGGGCGAGCCGGCGCTGCTCGCCCAGCGCCCGATCCTGCAGGGAGACCCCTTTGCGCAGGGTATCGGACTCGAAGCCCAGATAGCGGTCGAAGCCCCAGGTGGCGATCAACGCATACAGGTCCGCATCGGCACGGGGGATCTGGCGTGCCGAGACCACGTCGGCCTCGCCGTGGACCAAGGGGGCGACGAGCCGGTGCAGCCAGTCCGGCGCCGCCGGCGATGCGTCCTGGACCGTGAAGACGAGGATCTCGCCCCGAGCGTGGCGGGCGGCCTGGTTGCGTGTCTCGGCGTGATGGAACGACTCGGGCGGGATCTGCAGCACCCGGGCGCCTTCGGCCTGTGCGGCCTCCACCGTGCCGTCCGTGGACCCGGAGTCGATGACGACGATTTCCGGTTCCAGAACAGCCACCTGGGTGCGAATCCTGCGTAAGGTCCTGCGGAATTCGGGCCCCGCGTTCCGGGTCGGGATGACCACGCTGATGGAGGTCTCGAGCCGCGACTCCGGCAGGTCCAGCGCCACCTCCCGGGGCTCCACGGGCTGAAAGGGGTAACGCCCGCGATCGATCCGCGACAGGGTCATGGACTGCGTGACCCGCCGCCGGATGCCCTGCACGCCTTCCTTGTCCAGGATCTGCACGCCGCGCTTCAGTACCCGACGGCCCGAGGCCGGCAGGCGCAGCCGCGCGCGCACCGCACCGTAACCCTGCACGAGCCGCCAGGCGCGGCTGGCGAGGATCGCGTCGAGCTGGCCGGCCACGGTCTCATACCGCTCCTCCAGGGCCCGGCGCGAGGCTTCGAGCTCCTGACACCGGTGGCCCAACCGGCCTTGGGCGGCCTTCTGGACGTCCAGGGCGTCGGCCAACAGGCGTTTGTATCGGCGCTCGGTGACGAGCTCTTCACTGATCCGCTCAACTTCCTGCCGCAAGTCACTGAGATCTCGGTAGAGCTCCTCCACCCTGTCGAGCACTTCCGGGGTGAGCAGGCGCCCGTGCCGAGCGAGGACCACTGCGCGCGCAGCCGGCCTGGAGCGGGGGGCACCGCCGCGCGCGGGCAGGCGCACGGTGATCCGGCGCAGGTGATAGAGGCGCTGCCCCTCGCCCGCGATGCGCAGCAGCAGGTCCCAGCCGGGGTCCATGCCCGCCTGCGGATCCACGCCGCCGATCTCCAGCAGGGTCTGGCGACGGAACAATACGGTGGACAGGGGGATGCCGTTATGCAACAGCAACTGCAGGGGATCGAAGTCCGGCGACGCCAGCGGTTCGCAGCCGGTCCCCGCACGGGGCTGGTCGCAGCGCTCCGCATCGCTGTAACACCCGACGCGTTCGCTGCCTTGCAGG